>NZ_JAJDMI010000151.1:0-610 GCF_020593505.1 Blautia sp. DFI.3.45 | reverse complement strand
GATGGAAGAACTGTGAATTCCAGTTTTCTGCTATCATAAAACAGAATATATCTGACAGAACGCACCGTAGAAATACGGTGTTTTTTGTGCCCTTTTTGATGATTGGATATTCAATTAACTTTATTTATTACCCCCCTCCAATATCTAAAAAAAAGCTACTTCTGCAAGTCAACCTCACAGAAGTAGCTTTTTATTTATCCATTATTTTCATTTCTTTTCAAAACCATTTCATAAAAATCCAGAAACTCTTTTGTTATATAATATCCCTTACTTTCAACATCCAATGAGTCAAATGTATTATCATTTTCATCTACATCTCCAGACTCTGTTTCAAATTCTTCCTCAATGAATCCCGTTTGTTTAATATGTAAGAACACGTAATCAACTTCTCCTGAAGATACCTTTATTTGCTTTGAATATTCATTGCAAAACGATTCGTATTTGTTGCTATATGTTCTGCCATTTATGTGTTTCGTTGATTTACCTCTTTTAGATGAATCTTCACAATATTTTTTGTATTCAACTAAATATTGTATTTCTCTATACGACATAGTAGTGAATTAAAAACTTTATCCTCACACGACTGAAGTCGCGTGCTTCCAGACGCTTT
>NZ_JAJDMI010000150.1:0-646 GCF_020593505.1 Blautia sp. DFI.3.45 | reverse complement strand
TTTTTGAGGATAAACAGGTTGATTATGACATTGATATTCCTGAACAGCCTGTCCGGGTAAGATTAGATATGGATAGCTATATGAGGATCATCAATAACCTTATTCAAAATGTAATCGCTCATAGCCATGCAGACAAAATTAAAATTTCCCTATCGAAGAAGGAAAACAGCATGGAGCTGTTGCTGGCGGATAATGGAGTGGGAATTGAGAAAGAAGATTTGAAACACATATTTGAACGGCTTTATAAGTGTGATAAAGGACGCTCTGAAAAAGGCAGCGGACTTGGTCTTTCTATTGTCCATCAGCTTGTAGAAAAGATGGGTGGAAGCATAACAGTTGAAAGTTTTCCGGGAAATGGAACTGAATTTGTGTTGCGTTTTCCTTTGGAGATTTAAGCGGGTTCCCGTCCTTACGGCGGGAACTCTTGTCATTTTAGCCGAATTTCAAATTGCAAGGTTAATGCAAGGTTGCGGCAAGGTTAATGCAAGGTTGGCGTGATAGAATACCTTACAGAACAGGAGGTTTTGAATATGGATACAAATTACATCATTGAAACAAAAAATCTGACGAAGCAATATGGCTCACAAAAGAGTGTGGCTGACTTAAATATCCATGTGAAGCGTGGGAGAATTTATGGTCTGCTGGG
>NZ_JAJDMI010000149.1:0-416 GCF_020593505.1 Blautia sp. DFI.3.45 | reverse complement strand
ACCTGACTCAGGTGATGGAGTGCTCAGAGGCGTTCCAACTGATGATGGATACTGCGGAAACTGTGATTGTGGCCCAGGTGGAAAGTACATAGGCGACATTTGATAAGGTGTATACGGAATCATAGATGGGTGTCCGTAAAATGACCAACCAGATGGATTGGCTTGGTTTTGGGTCATCATGCACTGCTGTTGGTACTGTCCATTCTGTGGAGGTGGTACTGAAGCAGGTTGAGGAGAGACATGATGATGGTTCTCTGGAACAGCTGATGTCCCAGGTGTTGTCTCTTGTTGAGAATTAACCTTAGTGGAATCTCTATCAAATTCCGGTAAATTGGAAGCTGAAACGGCTAACGGATCTTGATTTGATGGGACTTCCTTAGAAGTAACCGAAGCATAGGCGCTACCATGTAGATTGG
>NZ_JAJDMI010000148.1:0-673 GCF_020593505.1 Blautia sp. DFI.3.45 | reverse complement strand
TTTGCCGTTACCTGAAAGAATTCCATAGATTTCTTCATTTTCTTTATGAGAATGAACAAATGGGACATTTGCTCCTGCAGGTAGTTCGTTTAAACTGATTTCTGCACCTGTTAAAGACAACTTTTCATGCAGCTCAATTCGGTTTTCCTTTCCAATAGTTGTTTTTGTGTAATTTGCCATAATAACCTCCATAGTTAATTTGTAGTTTCTGGTTGCTTGGTATAAGTATAGTGTGAGACACATACAAAAACAAGTACGCACCTTTTTGTAACTGTACACTCAAAAATGAATGTGTTACAATAGACTCGGAGGTGAGAATTATGCGAGCAAAAGAAGAATTACCGGAATGCCCAGTTGCAACAGCAGTATCTCTTATCGGAGGAAAATGGAAACTGCTGATTTTGCGTAACTTGAAAGAGCGTCCATGGAGATTCAATGAGCTACAACGAAGTATAGATGGTATTTCACAAAAGGTTTTGACAGATAGTTTAAGACAAATGATGAGTGATGGGCTGGCATATCGCCACGATTACCATGAGCAGCCACCGAGAGTTGAATACGGCTTAACGGAACTCGGAACAAAAATGCTTCCAATTGTTAATTCACTTGCTGACTTTGGTAACTACTATAAATCAATTATTGAACAGAATTAAGGACGTTAGTATTTGAAAAG
>NZ_JAJDMI010000147.1:0-674 GCF_020593505.1 Blautia sp. DFI.3.45 | reverse complement strand
TGAGGCGACAGTTTCTAGTGAAATCCTTGATTTGGGACAGACTGGAGTAAACGGCGGCGGTTGGGAAAGGCTAGAGATAAAAAATACAGGTACAGAGAGCTGGCAGATCAAATCCATTTCAGAATTGAATGATTTTAGACTTGAACATTTAGAGCATCCATTATTATATGAGGGAAGACTTCCGATGAAAGTTGGGAATAAGGTTAAGCCCGGAGAAGCTGTTGCAGTGGATATTTATGTAAAGCCAAATCTTTCTCAGGGGATTCATGAAGAAACTTTTGTCATGGAAACAGAAGAAGGAATTCAGGCAGAGTGCAGGATACGGGTTCTCGTTCGTGGGGAATCAGAGGAGGATTACGAGGTTAACTGTGTACCAAATAGTGGTACGAGATTTCTCACAATTACTCAGGAAGAGTACGATTCATGGGATGATGTAGAACCAGAGCCGGATATGTTGATGTGCCCATCACGGTTGATTACAATATGCAACAATGGGCAAAAACCTGTCACAGTTGATTTTGAGGATACGGAACATTTCAGGGCATGGTTCTATATTGACGAAGACACGGGAGTTGTTATGCCGGGGGAAAATACGATAATTCAGGTTTTTCCGAAAGCAGAAGAACAGGTAGCTACTGATATTTTTAAGGTTTCCATCACAGGAGGAATAGAAT
>NZ_JAJDMI010000015.1:0-72341 GCF_020593505.1 Blautia sp. DFI.3.45 | reverse complement strand
GAATTTTCGAGAATCGTATGTGTTTCACTGTTTAGTTATCAAGGTTGTCTGTCTTGCGACAGCTTGTTTATTTTATCATGTTGTTTTTGATTTGTCAAGAACTTTTTAAGTTTTTTCAAATCTTTTTTCAACCGATTTACTGTTTGTTGACAGCTTGTTTACTTTATCATAGTTTCAAGTGTTTGTCAACATCTTTTTTTATTTATTTTTTGTTTTCCAAAAAATAAAAACGGAGAAGGAGGGATTTGAACCCTCGCGCCGCGTTAGCGACCTATACCCTTAGCAGGGGCACCTCTTCGGCCTCTTGAGTACTTCTCCAGACTCCGAACTAATAGTTCAATATTAAATTCGAATGCACTTTGGAATCTCCCGAAGCGCATTTGTAATTATATGTAAAAAAACCTGTTTTGTCAACAGGTTTTTTTACTTTTTTTCATATTTTTTATTTTTACCCTAAAATCCGGTTTCAGGACTTGCAAATTTCATACTTCCATCAAGAAGTATACTGTGTTATTGTCGCTTCGATACGTTTTTTTACCTCTGCTGCAATCTCTGTTGTTTTCATATCTTTATACTCATCATAGTATATGGGTTCCAGAAAATGTACCTGCACTATAAGTTTTTTGACAGATCCCGTATCAAACGCTTTATAAGAATCAATCAGTGCTACGGGTACGATCGGACATTTTGATTTCGTTGCAGCTTTAAAACTTCCACCTTTAAATTCCTGCGGATGATTGCCGTCTTTGCTTCTGGTTCCCTCGGCAAAAATCAGATAGTTTCTTCCTGCCTTTACTTCTTTGATAACATTAATGATTACCTGCATAGATTGTTTGACATCATCACGGTCAATCATAAACGCTTTCATGCATGCAAATACCTGCTTCAGAAATGGTACGTTTGTCAGCTCTTTTTTTGCCACTACCGAGAAAGGTACCGGACACACCTGTATGATTGCAAGTACATCAAATAATCCCTGATGATTGGGAAAGAAAATAAACCCATTTTCTTTTGGAATATTTTCCATACCATGACCGTCAATTACCAGATTACCGCCTTTCACTGCTCTGTTATCTACATATTTAAGAAGCTGATATCTCTGTTCTTCACTGTAACGTTCTGCATGCGATGCATACCAGCATAACTTAAACCATCCATATGGAACAAAAAAGAGATTTCTAAATACCATCAGTAATATTCTTTTCATTTTTTTGCCCTCGATATATTACACTCCTGCTTTTTCCGAAATTTTGTCTTCATATCCCGGATTTTTCTTGATAAATGTTTCATATGCTTTGGTATACGTCTTGTAAGCATCTGTCTTCATAAATTGGACATATGCTGTAGCCGCCTGAGTTTTCATATCATCTGTGATCTGTGATGGTGCCATGATATAATAAGTTTTATCCTGTTTACCAACCATATAAGTTTCAACACATGGATATTCCTGATCATCCTCCAGGATCAGATTGTAGGTTATGTATACATAACTGTACTTGTCATTTTCAGAAAGGATCTCACAATCCTGAACAGATACTTTCTTAGGATTATGTGCCGCAAAATATTTGAGTGTTGCTGTAATCTCTGTCTGAAGATCTGCTTCTGTATTATCTGCCTGGTTATAGCACTCCTTCACTTTCTTTTCTTTCCCGTCAGTATAGGACTGAATCAATTCCTCTGTTACTTTTTCCGGTGATTTATGACTCACTCCCCCGCATCCTGCCACACAGAGTGTCAGTAATACCAACACTCCGGCTGCAAGATATCTGTACCATTTCTTCATGGTTATTCCTCTTCCCCTCTGTTCTCATCCTGTGTCTCCTGATCTGTCGGCTGATCAGATTCTTCTGTTTCTGCACTGTCCGTAATTTCCACTGCTGCCTGCTGTGCATTTGTATCTTTTTCTTCTTTATCTCTCACTTTAGCTACACTGGCTACAGTGACACCCTCTGTAAGATTGATCAGTTTTACACCCGATGTAATTCTTCCAAGAATGGAAATATCAGCGCAGGCGATTCTGATGATAATACCTTCCGTAGTGATCAGCATTACTTCATTATCTTCATTTACAGCTCTTGCTCCGATTACATCACCGGTTTTCTCGGTAATCTTATAACATTTTACACCTTTACCGCCACGATTCTGACAGGTAAATTCGCCCATAGAAGTACGTTTACCCATACCATTTGCAGAAACTATCAGCAGACAATCTCCCTGAGAATTCAGCTGCATTGCTACCACTTCGTCTCCATCATCGATATTCATACCGCGTACGCCCATAGAAGTTCTGCCTGTACTTCTTACATCTGTTTCTTTAAAACGGATACACATACCATCTTTTGTAACAAGTATTATATCCTTCTTATCATCTGTAAGCTTAACCTCGATCAGTTCATCATCATCACGCAATGTGATAGCTGCCAGTCCGTTTTTACGCACATTCGCATATTCTTTAATCGGTGTTTTCTTTACCAGGCCATTCTTCGTAGCCATCATCAGATAATGACCATCTTCAAATTTGCGGAGCGGGATTACTGCAGTGATGCATTCCCCCGGCATAAGCTGTAACAGATTAATAATCGCAGTTCCTCTTGCAGTACGTCCTGCCTCCGGAATCTCATATGCCTTCAGACGATATACCCTTCCTGTATTTGTAAAGAACATCAGATAATGATGGGTAGTTGTCATCAGAAGTTCTTCAATGTAGTCATCCTCAAGAGTCTGCATTCCCTTAATTCCTCTTCCACCTCTGTTCTGGCTTCTGAAATTATCTACTGTCATTCTCTTAATATATCCAAGTTTGGTCATTGTGATCACTGTATTCTCTCTCGGAATCAGATCCTCTGTAGAAATATCGTATACATCATATCCGATAGAAGTCTTTCTGTCGTCTCCGTATTTCTCTGCAATTGCAAGAATTTCTTCCCGAATCACGCGAAGAAGAAGACTTCTGTCCGCAAGGATAGCCTCGTATTTACGGATTTTTTCCATTAAATCAGCATACTCTGCTTCCAGCTTCTCTCTTTCCAGACCTGTCAGAGCACGCAGACGCATATCTACGATTGCCTGTGCCTGAACATCTGTCAGTTCAAAGCGATCCATTAACTCCTGTTTTGCGATCTGCACATTCTGCGAAGCTCTGATAATACGGATCACCTCATCAATATTGTCCAGTGCTTTCAGCAGACCTTCTAAAATGTGAGCTCGCTCTCTTGCTTTATTCAGGTCATATTTCGTTCTTCTGGTCACTACATCTTCCTGATGAGCCAGATAATATTCCAGCATCTGTTTCAGGTTTAATACCTTCGGTTCCAGACTTCCGTTATTCGGAATAAGTGAAAGCATATTTACGCCAAAAGTATCCTGTAACTGCGTATGCTTATACAGTAAATTCAAAACTACATTTGCATTTGCATCCTTGCGCAGATCAATACAGATTCTCATTCCCTCACGACTGGAATGGTCATTCAGGTCTGTGATTCCGTCAATCTTTTTATCTCTTACAAGTTCTGCAATCTTTGAGATCAGACGCGCTTTATTTACCAGATACGGAAGCTCTGTGACAATAATTCTGGACTTTCCGTTTGGAAGAGTCTCAATATTTGTCACTGCACGTACACGAATCTTACCGCGACCTGTTCTGTATGCTTCTTCAATCCCTCTTCTTCCAAGAATCGTCGCACCTGTAGGAAAATCAGGACCTTTTACAATATCCAGAATCTCTTCCATAGTCGTTTCGCGTTGTTCTTCAATGATATTGTCTATAATCTTGACAACAGCATCCACAACCTCTCTCAGATTATGAGGAGGGATATTGGTAGCCATACCTACTGCAATACCTGAAGTTCCGTTCACCAGAAGATTCGGATAACGGGACGGCAGTACAACCGGCTCTCTCTCTGTTTCATCAAAGTTTGGCTGGAAGTCAACAGTATCTTTGTTAATATCTGCCAGCATTTCCATGGAAATCTTACTCAGACGTGCCTCAGTGTATCGCATGGCCGCTGCCCCGTCACCATCTACGGAACCAAAGTTTCCATGTCCGTCTACCAGCGGATATCTGGTAGACCATTCCTGTGCCATATTTACAAGTGCTCCATAAATAGAACTGTCACCATGTGGATGATATTTACCCATTGTATCACCGACAATACGCGCACATTTACGATGCGGTTTGTCAGGACCATTATTCAGTTCTATCATGGAATACAATACACGTCGCTGAACCGGTTTCAGACCATCTCTTACATCAGGCAGTGCTCTGGAAGCGATAACGCTCATGGCATAGTCAATATAAGAGTCCTTCATGGTCTTTTCCAGATCCACCTCGTGGACTTTGTCAAAAATATTATCTTCCATTTATCTATTCTCCCTATTATCAGATATCCAGATTCTTTACAAATCTTGCATTCTCTTCAATAAATTCACGTCTCGGCTCTACCTTGTCACCCATCAGTGTAGTAAATGTAAGGTCAATCTCAGAAGTCGCAGCCTCATCCATGGTAACCTTAAGCAGGATTCGTTTCTCAGGATCCATTGTCGTCTCCCAAAGCTGGTCTGCATCCATCTCTCCAAGACCTTTATAACGCTGGATCTTGTTATTTCCGTCACGTCCGATTTCTGTCAGAATCTGATTCAGTTCATCATCGTCGTATGCATACCATACTTTCTTGTTCTTCTCCACCTTGTATAATGGCGGCTGTGCAAGATACACATATCCCTGTTTGATAAGCTCAGGCATAAAACGATACAGGAAAGTCAGCAGAAGGGTTGCGATGTGCGCACCATCGACATCGGCATCAGTCATAATAATAATCTTATGATAACGAAGTTTACTGATATCAAAATCTTCATGAATTCCTGTTCCGAAAGCTGTGATCATAGCTTTGATCTCTGCATTTGCATAAATCTTATCCAGACGTGCTTTCTCTACATTCAGGATCTTACCTCTCAGTGGAAGGATAGCCTGTGTTACACGATTTCTGGCTGTTTTTGCAGAGCCACCGGCGGAATCTCCCTCTACAATGTAGATTTCACAGTTCTCAGGATTCTTATCTGAACAGTCTGCAAGCTTTCCAGGAAGTGACATATTATCAAGTGCTGATTTTCTTCTGGTCAGATCACGAGCCTTACGTGCAGCCTCACGTGCTCTCTGTGCAAGAACTGATTTCTCTACTGTAGTTTTCGCTACTGTTGGATTCTGCTCAAGGAAAATCTCAAGCTGCTTGCTCACCACGCTGTCAACAGCCCCTCTTGCTTCACTGTTTCCAAGCTTCTGTTTTGTCTGACCTTCAAACTGGGGATTCTCAATCTTAACACTGACGATTGCAGTCAGACCTTCGCGGATATCATCGCCACTCAAATTGGGTTCACTGTCTTTAAGCAGCTTGTTCTTTCTGGCATAATCATTGAACGTCTTTGTCAAGGCATTTCTGAAACCTACAATATGAGTACCACCCTCAGGTGTATTAATATTATTTACAAATCCATAGCAGTTCTCTGTATAAGAGTCATTGTGCTGCATGGCAACCTCTACAGACACACCGTTCTGCTGTCCTTCGCAGTAAATGATTTCCGGGTAAAGCGCTTCCTTGCTTCTGTTCAGATAGCTTACAAATTCACGGATACCACCTTCATAATGGAAAACTTTCTCTCTTTCCATTCCTTCTCTGGTATCTTTAAGAGAAATCTTCAATCCCTTTGTCAGGAATGCCATCTCTCTCAAACGCTGTTTCAGAATGTCATAATCATATACTGTTTCCTCAAATATTTCTTTATCCGGAAGGAAGACAACTGTTGTTCCGGTCTTATCCGGCTGGCAGTCTCCCACAACCTTCAGAGGATACATAGTTTTACCGCGTTCATATCTCTGCTGATAAATCTTACCTTCATGATAGATCCTTACTTCAAGCCATGTGGAAAGTGCATTTACTACAGACGCACCTACTCCGTGAAGACCACCGGATACCTTGTACCCTCCGCCTCCAAATTTACCGCCGGCATGAAGAATGGTAAATACTACTTCTACAGCAGGAATCCCTGCTTTATGATTGATTCCTACCGGAATACCACGTCCGTTATCTACAACTGTGATAGAGTTGTCCGGATTAATAACTACCTGAATCTCTGTACAAAATCCTGCCAGTGCTTCATCAACCGCGTTATCTACAATCTCATAAACCAGATGATGAAGACCTCTGCCGGATGTACTTCCGATATACATACCTGGTCTCTTTCGTACGGCTTCCAAACCTTCCAGAATCTGGATTTGATCCGCTCCGTATTCTGTATTTTCTCCGCCCATTTCTTTCCTCCTGTTATATATACTTATCACCAGAATATATCTGAAAACCCCTGCGTGAAAATTATAGACAGGTTTTCAAATATATTCTGGTATCTGGACATAATAATACAAATTTATTATAGCACAAAAGCCCGTTCCTTGCCACAGCCTGAATAAAAAAGAATCCCCGAAAACGGGAATTCTTCTGTATGTTAATCTTATTCTTCGGTTTTATTGATGAGGTACTGATAGACATCTCTCTTCGTCATTCCTCTGTCATTTGCTACCATTTTCATAGCTTCTTTTCTTGAATGTCCCTGATTTTCATAGATTTCCATGTGTTCTTCTATGGTAATTTTTTCCCAGGATGCCTTCTGTTCCTCTTCCATCTCCTGTCTGCTTCTGCCTTCAATCACAAGCACGCACTCTCCAAGCGGCTTCTCTGTCTGATAATAGAGGATCAGCTCCTCGATAGTCGTATGGAATGCAGTCTCATGTCTTTTCGTCAGTTCCCTGCAAAGAGTCATTCTGCGATTTCCGAGAGTTTCCTTCAATTCCTCCAGAGTTCTTACCAGTCTGTGAGGAGCCTCATAGAGAATGATAGTTCTCGTTTCATTCTTCAGTTCTTCCAGAATCAGTTTTCTTTCTTTTTTATCTGCCGGAAGAAATGCTTCAAAAGCGAATCTTCTGGTTGGAAGTCCGGACAGAGTCAGGGCAGTGATACAGGCAGCAGGTCCCGGAAGAGAAGTTACTTCAATCCCCGCTTCATAACACATTGCCGCAAGCTCCTCTCCCGGATCTGAGATCCCCGGAGTTCCCGCATCTGTGATCAGTGCAATATTCTGCCCTTCCTGCATTTTACTGATCAGAACATATGCCTTATCAATTTTGTTGTACTCATGATAACTGGTCATAGGTGTTTTTATATCAAAATGGTTCAGCAGTTTAATACTGTTTCTGGTATCCTCTGCTGCAATAAGATCCACTTCTTTCAATGTTCGAAGTACCCGGAGTGTAATATCCTCCAGATTTCCTATGGGTGTTGCACATAAATACAATTTACCACTCATAATTTGTTTCCTCTCATATTACTTTGCAAATAAAATTCGGTTAAATCATATCATAAATCTTCAGTATATTTTCTGTATAGACTCCCGGCTCTTTATATACGATCAGAGGAGGTTCCACTGTAACTCTGGAATTTCCTCCCTTTAATGCCTCGATCAGAACCATGTTTGGTTCTCTGTCTATGTATGGATATACAAGCTGCATCCTTTTCGGTTCCAGACGATACTTTGTGAGAACATTCATAATCTCAGCCAGTCTGAACGGTCTGTGAACCATATAAAATCTTCCACGTTCTTTCAGAACCTTTGATGCCTGGCTCACCACATCCTCCAGATTACAGAGTACTTCATGTCTGGCAATTGCTTTTGGCATATCCGGATTGCGAAGTCCATGCTGTCCAATCATATAAGGCGGATTACTTGTCACTACATCAAAAGAAGCTGCCCCAAAAATATCAGCAGCCTCCTTAATATCACCCCGTACGATCTCAACATCGTCCTCCAGATGATTATATCTGACACTGCGTCCGGCCATATCTGCACACTCTTTCTGAATCTCAAGACCTGTAAAGTGTTTCCCATTTGTTTTGGTTTTAAGCAGGATCGGGATAATTCCCGTTCCTGTTCCCAGATCCAGAGCAGTCTCACCCTTTTTTACTTTTGCAAAGCCGGAAAGAAGAACTGCATCCATCCCAAAACAGAATTTATCCGGATCCTGTATCACATAATATCCGTTCTGAAGATCATCTATACGTTCATTATCTTTTACCAGCTGATCAGTCATTTAATTTGGAATCTCCTTTTTTATCTTCCAGATTTCCAAGTTCTTTTAATTCTTTTTCAGAGACTTTGACTTTCTTCTTTCTCGGTCTGAATTTCAGGTCATCTACCGGAAATTCCTGAATTTCTTTCTCGTCATTGATCTCTACAATTACCTTTACACGTTGACGAAGCACGTTTACACTGTGTACAGTTCCGGTAAGCCCATCCGGAGTTGTAACTGTATCTCCCAGTCCCGGAAGCTTTTTATTCAGCTCTTCATATGTTTCCTGCTCGTTCTTCAGGCAGCACATCAACCTTCCGCACACACCGGAAATCTTTGTCTGGTTAAGGGACAGGTTCTGCTCTTTTGCCATCTTTATGGATACAGGTGCAAACTCAGACAGATATGTGTGGCAGCACAGACATCTTCCGCAGATACCGATTCCTCCCAGAATCTTTGTCTCATCGCGAACACCAATCTGGCGAAGTTCGATACGCGTTTTAAAAATTGCTGCCAGATCTTTTACCAATTGGCGAAAATCAATTCTGCCGTCAGCAGTGAAATAAAACAGCACTTTATTATTATCAAATGTATACTCTGCATCTATCAGTTTCATTTCCAGACCATGTTCACGAATCTTCTTCTGACAGATTTTAAATGCCTCTCTCTCTCTGACTCTGTTCTGTGCCTCTCTCTCGTCGTCCTCCTTTGTTGCCACACGAAGAACTTCTTTGAGAGGGTGAACAACATCTTCCTCACCTACTTCTCTTGGTGCAAGTACGACTTTCCCGTATTCAATTCCCCGGGCTGTCTCCACGATCACGTGATCGCCTGTTTTAATTTCATAATCTTTAGGACTGAAATAATAAATCTTGCCTACATTACGAAATCTCACGCCTACTACTTTTGTCATTCTATTTCTCCCTGATCGTCAGGAACAGCAATTCAAATGCCAGATCAAAATTAACATTTGCTTTCAGACGTACCTTTGTCTTCTGAATAGAATCCAGAATGTTCTCCAGATTCTCGTAGGAACGCTGCTTTGCCTGTTCTCTGATAAAATTAATTTCCTGTTTAAATACCAGATTGTCAATCTCCTGTGTTGCCTTAAACATCAGGACATCTCTGAACCAGAACTGGAAAATATCCAGATAATCGTTGATATTCTGTTTGTCCTCAGAAAGACTCTTAATCGCATCTGACAGTTCATAAACTTCCATGGTGTTTGCATATTTAAGAATCCTCAGTGCATTCTGAGTCATCTCTGCAAACTCCTGAGAAGTAGCTGCTTCTTTTGCCCTTCCAATACTGCCCTGTGCAAAGGATGCGTCAATCTCCGCCTGGTAATCCGGAACATGAAGATGCTCCATCAGATATTTCTTTACAAGACCGTCATCCACTACCTTCAGATCAAGACGAACACATCTTGACTGAATAGTCGGCAGCAGTCCCCCGATATTATTAGTCAGCAAAAGAATCACTGCATATTCCGGCGGCTCTTCAATTGTTTTAAGAAGAGCATTCTGTGCCTGTGGTGTCATAAGATCTGCATCTGCAATAATATAAATCTTGTAAGGACTGTAATATGGTCTGATATCTATATCATTGATCACCTGATCTCTGATCTCGTCAATTGTGATCGTTCCGGGTTTCTCATGACTGACCATAATAATGTCCGGATGATTCTTACCCATCGCCTTTTTGCAGGAGTCGCATTTCTGGCAGGGTTCTGTACCTCCGGCCTCACACTGAAGTGTTGACGCAAAAGTCCCTGCGAGGAGCTTTTTACCAGAACCTGGTTCGCCGGTAAAAATATAAGAATGCGATATTTTTCCTGATTCTATTGCATTTTTTAAATGTCCGATAATCTCTTCGTGTCCGATAATATTGTTAAATCCCATCATAAGAATCACCTCACCAGTCCGTTTTGTAAGATATTATACCATAAAAGAAGAACTATTGCACAGACTTTATATAATTTGCGATTTCTTTCACACAGTCATCAAGATTTATATTCTGAAAACGTTTCTCTATCCCTGCGTTCAGAATATTTTCCTCTGAAAAATCCGACTGATCTGCAATAAATCTTCTGCACATTTCCTCATATCTTGGATTTTCCTGTTCTCTCTCTCTATTAAGAGCACGACTCAGTCTTTCTCCATCTTCTACCTGGACATAAACAGGACAGACTGCATCTTCCCCATAGTATTTACGCATCTTTTTAAATGACTCCAGAGTACCGATTCCCAGATAATCGGAATCTGCAAGGTTCACCTGACCATCATCTGCAGTGAAATAAGTCCATATCCCATAAACCGTATGATATGCTCTCTCCTCGATAAGATTTCCGTTTTTTCTGAATTCTTCCAGTTTTCCGTCATCTACAAAATAATAATTTTTTCCATCCTGCTCTCCTGCCCTGATCGGGCGGGTTGTATACAGAATAAGTGTTTTCAGATTCAATTCTTTATGTGCGGCCAGAAGTGAATAGATTCTGTCTTTTCCGGATGCACTCTTTCCCATGATGTAAAAAATCTTTCCCATATCTGTTATGTTATTCCTTTGCCGGACTGTATTCTTCCTGTCCAATTTCATTTCGGGCAGCTACGCAGATTGTTTCAGCAGATGTATCACTGAGTCCCTGTACTTCCAGCCCCTGTTCCATGTATCTTCTCACATTTCTTACAAATTGTCCAGTTATCTGCTCTCCCGGCACAATAATCGGAATTCCGGGCGGATACAGATAAGCAAACTCTGCACTGACTTTGCCAACACTTTCTTTCAGAGAATATCGCCTTTGCTGCGCATCCACTGCCTGAGAAATTGTCATAAGCTGTGTCATTCTCGCATGAGAAGTATGATACTGCGATTCCTCCGACTCATCTGTTTGCTGTATCTCTGCATCAATCTCTTCAATTGCAGTACACAGTCTCTCAAATCCCTCTTCTGTATCTCCCACTGCTGCAATTCCAAGAACATATTTCTCAGCCGCCATTTCCATTTCAATGTGATATCTGTCACGAAGTATCTGATGGAGAAGGTGTCCGTTAACAGAAGTTCCGACTGTGGAGAACAACAGCTTGGATCTGTCAAAATCATAGATTCCACTGCTTTCGATCATAGAACCTTCGATCAGTTTTATTTTTTCACACTTTGAAAGACGCTGTCTGGCCTTCTCCAGATTGAAGGTAAATTCACGAAACATTTGCTGCCCGTCTTTTCTCAGTTTATCCATACATGCATCCATACTCGCCATCAGAATATACGACGGACTGCTGGTCTGGTAAATCCCCATAAATCTCTTTATCTTTTCCACATCTGCCATATCACTGCATATATGAAGCACCGCCGTCTGAGTCATAGATGGCAGCGTTTTATGGAAACTCTGTATTACAATGTCAGCTCCCAGATCAGCAGCAGACACCGGAAAATATTTAGAATAATGAAGATGTGCACCATGTGCTTCATCCACAATAAGAGGAATCTTATGTCTGTGTACAACTTCTGCAATTGTCTTTATATCAGACACAACGCCGTCATAGGTAGGCGAAGTAAGCAGAAAAGCCTGCACATCCGTATTTTCTTCCAGATATCTTTCCACACGTTCAGGGGAAATTCCTCCGTTTATCCCCAGTCTCTGATCTTCATGTGGATAAATATAGACCGGCTGAAGCTCACGTAAATACACTGCATGGTAAACAGCCTTGTGACAGTTCCTCGCGACAAGTATCTTCCCACCTTTATTTACACTTGCACTGACTGCTGCCAGAAGAGCCGCCGTACTTCCATTTACACTGAAGAAACATTTCTTTGTCCCATAAATCTGAGCTGCATATTCCTGTGCTTCTTTCAAAATTCCTTCCGCATGATGAAGATTGTCAAATCCTGAAATCTCTGTAATATCTCTCTCAAAAAGAAAATCATCTGCTGAAGATGCCCGGTTTCTCTTATGCCCCGGCATGTGAAACGGATAATAGTCAGACTGCCCATAGCTTTCTAATTTTTTATATAATCTTTCCATTTTTTTCCTTTTTATACTATTGTGCCAACAAGTTGATTTCTCGAACAATCTTGCGTTCCAAATTTCCCACTGATTATTGCCTTTTCGTGCCTGAAATATGGAACTTCCCTGATTCAGTTAAACTTTAAATCTGTATCCTACGCCCCAGATTGTTTCAATATACTGAGGTTTTGCAGTATTAAATTCAATTTTCTCCCGGATCTTCTTGATATGGACAGTGACTGTTGCAATATCTCCCACAGATTCCATATCCCAGATTTCCCGGAACAACTCTTCCTTGGTAAACACTCTGTTCGGATTCTCTGCAAGGAAAGTAAGCAGATCATATTCCTTGGAAGTAAATGTTTTCTCCTCTCCGTTTACCCATACGCGGCGTGCAGTCTTATCAATCTTGATCCCGCGGATCTCCACAATATCATTTTTGCGTACATTGGAACCGATCAGACGATTATATCTGTCCATATGTGCCTTGACTCTGGCTACCAGTTCACTTGGACTGAATGGTTTTGTCATGTAATCATCTGCCCCCAGTCCCAGACCTCTGATTTTATCTATGTCATCTTTCTTTGCAGATACCATGATGATAGGAGTATTTTTTTCCTGTCTTACCTGCCTGCAGATATCAAAGCCATCCACTTCCGGAAGCATCAGATCCAGAATAATCAGGTCAAACTCCTCATTCAGCGCACGCGTCAGTCCGGTGTCTCCTCTGTTGCAGATTTCAACTTCAAATCCGGAAAGCTCCAGATAATCCTTCTCCAGATCTGCAATTGCCTCTTCATCTTCTATAATTAAAATTCTGCTCATTTCATTGGTACCTCCTGATACTTTCTAAGTACAAAATACATGATTGTGCCGATTCCAAGCCTGCTGGTTGCCCAGACCTTTCCTCCATGATCCTCCAGGATCTTTTTTACAATGGAAAGACCGATTCCGCTTCCTCCCTTGGATGAATTTCTCGACACGTCTGTTCTGTAAAAACGATCAAAAATAGACGGCAGATCCTTTGCTGCAATTCCCTTTCCATTATCTTCAATTTCAACCTGAATAAAATCTCCCACATCCTTTATGCGAATCTGGATGATACCTTTGGGTTTATCCATATATTTGATAGCATTGCTGATAATGTTATGAATAACACGCCGAATCTGTTCTCCATCTGCGATCACCTGCACATTATCCTCAACATAATTGGCATATACCAGTTCAATTCCTCTCGTTTCCAGTTCCAATCCTACTTCTTCTGCGCAATCACTGAAATAATCTTCTACATTCAGTTTACTGAAAGTATATGGAATTCTGTTGGTATCAATCTTTGAATAAAAAGTCAGTTCATTGATCAGATGATCCATCTCATTCGTCTTATTATAAATAGTCTTCACATAACGGTCTATTTTCTCCGGCGTATCCGCTACGCCGTCCATAATCCCCTCTACATATCCCTTTACCGCTGTGATTGGCGTCTTAAGATCATGAGAAATATTGCTGATAAGTTCTTTATTTTCTTTATCCATAAGAACTTTCTCTTCTGCTGATTCCTTCAGCCGCTTTCTCATCTCCTCAAAATCCCGGCAAAGTTCCGAAAACTCATCGTCACCATCTACTTCCAGAACAAAATCAAGATTTCCCTCCTTGATATTCTGAGTGGCTTTCTTTAATTTAACCAGCGGTGTGGCAATACTTCTGTAAATCCATAATCCAATAGATAAAGCTGTGAATACTAATATTACCGTCGCAGTAAACAGCAGATCTTTTGCAATAATTCTTACCTGTGTCTGGCTGTGGGTGGATTCCCCTACTGAAATATCATACACCACTTCCGAGGAATCCTTTGTCTGCTGTGCAAACTTTGTATGACCTAATCCGTACAAAGTTGCCGAAAATAAAAGCAGAGGAACCAGAATACTCATACCGAATCCAACTATAATCCTTGTTTTTAACTTCATCCCGATCATCCTTTATCTGTTGATTTATAAGGTTTCTATAATTTTGCCCTCTGCAAGCATTATATCATAAAGTCTGTTTTACATATCTAAATTTTCTATAAAAAGAACAGGAATCATCTGTCCTGTTCTTTCAGATAATTCCTGTTTTATCCCATTGCACTGCAATTTTTGTGATATTCTGTAATTATTCAGCATTCCACTGTCTGTGCAAGTACTGAACAGTTACGATTTTCTTATTTAAGCAAGGTATTTTTTAAGGTCATCAACTTTATCCAGATGCTCCCATGGAAGGTCTACATCCGTACGTCCGAAATGTCCATAAGCAGCTGTCTGTCTGTAAATCGGTCTTCTCAGATCAAGCATCTTGATAATTCCCGCCGGGCGAAGGTCAAAGTTCTCACGAATGATCTCAACCAGCTTTGTATCAGAAAGTTTACCGGTTCCGAATGTTTCTACGTGGATAGATGTCGGATGAGCAACACCGATCGCATAGGAAAGCTGAATCTCACATTTATCTGCAAGACCTGCTGCAACAATATTTTTTGCAACATAACGTGCAGCATACGCTGCGGAACGGTCTACCTTTGTACAGTCTTTACCGGAGAAAGCACCGCCGCCATGACGTCCGGTTCCACCGTAAGTATCAACGATGATCTTACGTCCGGTAAGTCCGCTGTCACCATGAGGTCCGCCGATCACGAAACGTCCTGTTGGGTTGATGAAATATTTTGTGTTCTCATCTACCATATCTGCCGGAATGATCTCATCGAAAACATATTTCTTAATGTCCTCATGGATCTGCTCCTGAGTTACATCCGGATCATGCTGTGTAGAGCATACTACTGCATCGATACGGCTTGGTTTTCCGGCTTCATCATATTCTACAGTAACCTGTGTTTTTCCATCCGGTCTTAAATATTTTAATGTACCGTCTTTACGGATCTTCGTTAACTGACGTGCAAGTTTGTGTGCCATGTTGATGGCATATGGCATATACTCTTCTGTCTCATTGGAAGCATAACCAAACTGGATACCCTGGTCACCTGCTCCGATGGCATCAATTTCATCTTCACCCATTTTTGCTTCAAGAGCTTTATCTACGCCAAGAGCGATATCAGCAGACTGTTCATCGATTGCTGTGATAACTGCACATGTATCAGCATCAAATCCATATTTTCCACGTGTATATCCGATTTCACGGATAGTATCTCTTACGATTTTCTGGATATCAACATATGCATTTGTTGTAATCTCACCCATAACAAGTACAAGACCTGTAGTTGTAGCAGTTTCACATGCAACACGACTCATAGGATCTTTTTCCATAAGAGCGTCAAGAATAGCATCGGAAATAGCATCACACATTTTATCCGGATGGCCTTCAGTTACAGATTCAGAAGTAAATAAAATTTTCTCCATTGTGTTCTCCTTTTTTATTCATTTACAATTGTTTCCCGACCGCAGAATAACCCGCAGCCATTTATGTACTGTATCAACAGATTATTTCTCTCCGCTGATACTTTTCCGTTAACAAAAAGAAACAGCCCGAAGTAATCGGACTGTCTGATTATCTCAACAATCCTCTTATTGTTCGATCACTCGCTCAGGTTGGCACCTTCCTACACAAACAGGGGTTGCCGTGGCTTCGCAGATCCTTTGTATCTCCACCACTCTGAATAAAAGGCTATTACTAATTATTAACTTGCATTAATTAAGATTGCTGCATACCATACAATATACTTAACCCTTACAAATGTCAAGTAATTTTTTGGTATTTTTTATCATCCCACCCTGAGACGGAATTTCTGGATTTCTTTCTCATTGGATACTCTCTCAATCTCAGCACCGAGAGATCTCAGCTTATCTTCAAAATTCTCGTATCCTCTCTGGATATATACGATATCATCAACAACTGTGATTCCATCTGCTGCAAGACCTGCGATCACCAGGGCTGCACCTGCACGCAGATCCGGTGCACTTACTCTCGCACCTGTAAGCTTCTTCACACCATCAATAATTGCTGAATTTCCCTCAACTTTGATGTTTGCTCCCATACGTGAAAGTTCGTCCGCATACTTGAATCTGTTCTCAAAAATACTCTCTGTTACAATACTGGTTCCCTCTGCAAGTGCCAGAGTTACAGCAATCTGTGGCTGCATATCTGTAGGATATCCGGGATATGGAAGAGTCTTTACATGAGTACGGTGAAGTCTCTTTGGTGCACGTACACGAACTGCATCATCAAATTCCTCAACCTCACATCCAATTTCTTCAAGTTTAGCCGTAGTTGCTTCCAGATGCTTCGGAATTACATTCTTAACTGTTACATCTCCGCCTGTTGCTGCCGCAGCAAACATAAATGTACCTGCCTCGATCTGATCCGGAATAATAGAATACTCTGTACGGTGGAGCTTCTCCACACCTTTAATACGGATCACATCTGTACCTGCACCTTTAATATTTGCCCCCATACTGTTCAGGAAGTTGGCAACGTCAACTACATGCGGTTCTCTTGCGGCATTTTCCAAAATAGTACGTCCCGGAGCCAATGAGGCTGCCATCATAATATTGATCGTTGCACCTACAGAGACAACGTCAAGGAAAATATGGCTTCCATGAAGTTCATCTGCTTTCGCAACAATTGCTCCATGCATGATATCTACATCTGCACCAAGCGCTCTGAATCCCTTCAGATGCTGGTCGATCGGACGGCTTCCGATGTTGCATCCACCTGGAAGCGGTACCTCTGCATGTTTATACTTACCAAGAAGTGCTCCCAGCAGATAGTAGGAAGCTCTGATCTTCTTGATATATTCATAATCAACACTTACATCTCCAATTGTAGATCCGTTAATCTTCACAGTAGATTTATCAATACGGTCTACCTGTGCTCCAATACCAGCGATCGCTTCAAGCAATACATTGATATCCCTTACATCCGGCAAATTCTCTATCAGAATCGTCTCATCAGTCATTATGGCTGCTGCAAGAATAGCAAGTGCCGCATTCTTGGCACCGGCAATCTCAACTTCACCGACTAAAGGGTTGCCTCCTTTTATAACATACTGTTCCATATCACACCTCTTATTTATTTTCACTCCATGAGCAGAATTAATGGTCACTGTTCACTCTGTTTTTCGTTTTCTGCGAACATGTAACTTCTGTTTCAAATGCATATATGTTTATACTAAACGATCATCCTATTTTAAAGTCAGTTGTATATTATATCATATATTTATCATTTGTAAACAAAAATTATTTACCACTGTCCTTTTCCCGAGCTGTAATAATCACTTTCCCTGCTCTTTGATATGTATTATCTCCAGAATTGCCCGAAGACTTTCATCCAAATCTTTCCCCTCTTCATCAATGGTAATATCTGCATATTTCTCGTACAGAGGTACACGTTCCTCATACAGATCTTTCAGGCTCTGACCGTCCTTTAACAGAACTCCGCGGCCTTTCAGATTTCCCAGTCTTTTGGATAAAGATTCCAGTGATAATTTAAGATATATAACCTTACCTATAGACTTCAGATGTTCCATTGCCTCATCACAGTAAATAACACTTCCGCCGGGTGCAATGACCGTATCTGTCACATGAATGTCTGCATTAACCTGATTTTCAATTTCCTTAAATTTTTCCGGTCCGTCCTGCTCTATGATCTCTGAAAGCTTTCTTTTCTCCTGTTTCTGTATCAGAAGATCCGAATCCAGAAATTCATATCTCAATGCTTTTGCAAGAATAACTCCTATTGTACTTTTCCCTGAACCGGGCATTCCTATTAATGTCACATTATTCATGTTTATGTCCTTTCATTTTATCATACATTGTCTGCGTCTGCAAATTGCGGATTACTGTTTCTTTTTTCCGGATTTTTTCTTCTTTTTTTTAACGCTGTATCCAAATGTTCCCAGTTTTTTACCAATTCCCAGATATTCACCATGAGAATACACCAGAGGTTTCGCATCATTCAGATGAAATTTCTTCTTCTCGTCCATATACTGCGGATCAGCATGAACTGCAAGCACATCCGCCAGAAACATATGGTGGGAACCCAATTCCAGAACCTGCCTTACTTTGCATTCAATACTCACCGGAGATTCTGCGATCATGGGAACTTTCACAAAATCCGCCTTCTCTTTGGTAAGCTTCATTTCTTTAAATTTATCAACATCCCTGCCGGAACGGACTCCACAGTAATCCGTTGCATATGCCAGTTTCTCTGTTGTCAGATTTATTACAAATTCTCCCGTCTTTCTGAGCATATCATAGGAAAAACGGGATGGCCGCACAGAAATAGACACCATCGGCGGATTCGTGCAGACAGTTCCTGCCCATGCAACTGTAATAATATTGTCATTCCCCTCTCCGTCAGAAACACTTACCATAACTGCCGGAAGTGGATAAAGCATATTTCCTGCTTTCCAGGTTTCTTTTTCCATTTCTTATTATCCTCAGCTATTCTGTCTGCTGCCATCAGTTGTAATCGTTCTGTCCGGCCTGTGCAGCTTCCATAAGTGCCGGAATCAGCTGTTTCTTACGTGAAACAACGCCTTTCAGATCAAATACACCATCCTTTGGCTCCATATGGAAAGCAATACGTGCCATTTCCTCACTTCCCTCACCATAATAGAGAAGCTCTGTAGATTCCTCAATAATATTGGTAAGCATAAAGAATACGCGGGTAACACCATGACGGCCACACTCGCTGACCATAAACGGAACCAGACGCTCTTTGATTTCTGCCAGCTCATCGCTGTCCATAGAACTGATCTGTCCAACACCAAAGTTGATCTCATCCTCAGCAATAAATTTCTTATAATCCTGATAGAAAATTTCTTCCGGTGATTTGTCTTTCAGGTTACTTCCTGCTTTAAACATCTCTTTTGCAAACTGCTCAATATTGATTCCTGCAATAAGTGCCAGCGCACCTGCCGCCATCTTGTCAGATAATGTGCAGGTAGGTGAACGAAACATCAGTGTATCTGAAATAATCGCAGCACAGAGAAGCCCCGCAATACTCGGTGAAATCTCAAGTTTCTGCTCCCCATACATTTCATACAGAATCGTTGCTGTACATCCGACCGGCTGATTTCTGAAAGAAATCGGTACCATAGTTTCCAGAGAACCCAGTTTATGATGGTCAATAATCTCCACGATTTCAGCTTTATCGATATTGTCAACTGCCTGATCTTTCTCATTATGGTCCACAAGTGCTACTTTTTTCCTGTGCATATCCAGGAAATTTCTTCGGGAAATTGTTCCGATACATTTTCCCTTTTTGTTAATTACAGGGAACGCACGATGACGGTGTTTGATCATCTCATTCTGAATATCATCCGTAAAATCCTCTGTATTAAAAGTAACCAGATTATCTGTTTTCATAATATACCGTACAGGAATACTCTGGTTGATCAGTCTTGCGATCGTAAATGTATCATACGGAGACATAATAATTACAATTTCTCTCTCATGAGCAAGCTTTATCACCTTTTCGCTGACTTCAATTCCCATACCAACGATAATACAGCTAACATTCTGCGCAATCGCCTGAAGATGATCCTCTTCTCTGTCTCCCATGATTATCAGGTCATCCGGTTCAATATAGGCTTTGAGCATTTCTGGATTTGCAGTTCCCACCAGAACTTTTCCTTTTGTAAAATATCCATGCTCATTTCCCTCTACTACGGTACCTGCAATTGTCTCGGCAATTCTTCTGTACTGTGTCTTCGCTCTTGACAGCAGATAACTGTCTGTTGTATCCATATAAGTCTTAGCAATATCACCGATTGTGATCAGACCTTCCAGCTGTCCTTCTCTGTCTCTGATCGGAAGAGATACGATACTTTTCTCCATCATCAGATCCCATGCATTTTTCAGGGACATACTCTTATCAGCTTCCGGACTCATACGGATATCCATATCTTTTATCTGTGTTCCAATGTTAGACAGATATCCCGGCGGCTGCATGCCGAAACGATTTAACACATATTCTGTTTCTTCATTGATCTGTCCTGCACGCTTTGGAATGTATTTCACCTTCTGAGAAGTCCTGTTTTTGATGTCCGCATAGGCAATTGCTGAACAGATGGAATCCGTATCCGGATTCTTGTGACCTATTACAAATATTTTTTCCTGATTTCTCATACAGATTCTAACCTCAATTATCTAATTTAATGTTTGCAAAAAGTGCGCCAAGAGATGTGGAAGCCTCTTCCTTTGAATCCGGAAGCTCGATCACTTCCTCCTCAATTTCCTTAGCCATCATATCTGTTGCCTCTTTGATGCTCAGACTTAATTTTCCATCTTTGACAGCAGTTACTTTTACCTTTACTTTATCTCCAACTGTCAGAACTTCTGATGGTTTCTTAATTCTCTTCTCACAGATCTGTGAAATATGAACCAGACCTGACAGACCATTTCCCAGATCTACGAATGCACCATATGGCTGTAAGCTCTCAACAACACCTTCTGTTACAAGTCCGACCTGCACATTGGAGATTTTTGTTTTTCTCTCCTCTTCTGCTTTTTCTCTTAATATTTCCTTTGCAGAGAGAATTAATCTTCCTTTCTCTTTATCAATATCGAAAACCTGAACCTGGATTGGTTTGTTCAGATATTCGTTTGTATCCTCCACATAATTCAGGGCAAGCTTTGAGGCGGGAATAAATCCACGTACACCTTCTACATAGGCGATCACGCCGCCATTTACAATGCCTTTTACCACCACATCAATTACTTCTTTTGAATCCTTTAATTCTTTCAGCTTATCCCATGCAAGCACATCTGCTGCTTCTGTTCTGGACAACAGAATATTTCCATTTCCATCGTCTTTACTCACAACAGTCGCAGAAACTTCATCTCCCACATTCACCTGTTCCTTTAAAGAAAATCCCGGTTCTCTGCTGTAATCCTCTGCCGGAATAATGCCTTCCGCATAATACTTCAAATCTACCACAACTTCTTTTTCATCTACACTGATGACAGTTCCTGTAAGAATATCCCCTTCTTCAATTTTCTTAAAAGAGGCTTCCAGTTCTGTTTCGTAATCTTTCATTGATTCAGCCATTATCTGTTTTCTCCTTTACCTGGAATAAATGTAACTCTTCTCCATCTGTTACAGGATACTGAACAGTTACAAATAGAGTATATTATGTCAGCTATTTTCAAACATTATAACACAATCACTTTAATAATGGAAATCTGAATTTTCATACAGATAGTTCACACAAACAGATATTTATATGTTACAATAATATCATCAACCAACTATAGCAAATCTATAAACAAGTCCCCTGTGAGATTACAAAAATCAACGGGGAACTGCCTGTATCAGGAAAGGATATTATTATACATGAATTATGATTCTGTCCCCTTGAGGGATTTTAAAGAACTGAATGACTGGGAGACAGTTATTTTTGTCTATCAGTCTGCCCTTAAACAGGTAGAAACAAAGATCGATATTCTAAACGGTGAATTTCAGCACAGACATAAATACAATCCAATCGAACATGTAAAATCCAGAATCAAAACTCCGGAAAGCATTGTAAAAAAACTGAAACGACATGGATATGAATCCAGTATCGAGAACATGGTACGCTATGTAAATGACATCGCAGGAATCCGTATCAGCTGTTCCTTTACATCTGATATCTATCTGATCGCAGATATGATTTCCAAACAAAATGACCTGACGATCCTTGCAAGACGTGATTATATGAAAAATCCTAAAAAGAGCGGTTACCGCAGTTATCATATGCTGGTTACCACACCGGTCTTTCTCTCCGACAGTATCATTGATACCAAAGTAGAGATTCAGATCCGCACAGTTGCACAGGATTTCTGGGCGACTCTGGAGCATAAGATGCATTACAAATTTGAGGGAGACGGACCTGACTATATCACAAAAGAATTAAGAGAATGTGCGCGATATGTAGCAGAACTGGATACCCGCATGGAAGAACTCAATAATGAAATCCAGAAATATGGAAAATTATCAGATAAAAAATAAAAAATCCCCGTAAAACGAGGAGTGCCCCGGCAGTGGTTTACCGGGGCTATTATTATGAAAAAAATTTATGTGTAATGATAACACATTACAACGTCTTTCGTAGGTTCTTTCGAACTATCTATATAGTAGCAATCATTTATGAATAAATTATGAACTTGCAGTTAACTTTTCGTTTATTTGCACAATTATTTTATATTTTTTAATATTTTTTTATAGAATTACCACATATTTATAGTTCTTGCTTTATTTTATGCTTGTCTATCTTGTATATCTCCCATAATCTTCCATAACTATTTCGTCTCTTCACAGTTACGATTTGAGAATGAGCAGATTTTACTCAAAAAGACTCTTTGCAAAATCAGCCAGTTTATGCAGGATTCCTTTTACCTCTTCTTTACCAATCCCCATTTCTTCCAGTTTATCATATGCCTTCGTCACAGCACTTCTGAGCTGTTCCTCATCAATATCAGAATCCTTGATCTGTTTAACGATCTTTATGATTCTGTTCTCTTCTTCCTCCGAAAGGCTAACTCCTGCAGTACTCTCCGCAGTCTGGATCAGCGATCTGATCTGATCATCTGAAATATCCTGTTTTGCTGCCTCATTTTTCACATACATAATGATATCAACTACTTTGTCCGGATCTGATACAAGAGAATCAATCTCATTATCAGAAATAATCTCCTGTACAGATTCCGAAGTATCTGCTGCCATCGCCGGTACTGCCGGTGTCGTACATGTAATTGCTGCCGCAATAATAAGTATTCCTGCTTTTTTTATTCTCATGATTTAATTACCTCCATACTTTTGCCAGTCAATAATAAGTCTCTGTCTTTTCACTGTCAGCAGATTACAGACAATGAACAGGCATTTTCATTTACCGGCTCATTATATCAGAAATCTTATGCCTTCTGTAAAATAAATATCCCAATTTCTGTCTTCATAATTCCTTCGACATTTGTTCAAATTTTTTTCACATCTTAAACACGATTTTCTCATAATTGCAGGATATACTAAAGCCATAAAAATAATAAAGCCAACGTTATTTTTATAAAATTTCTTTTTCATATGTTGATTGCCGGAAGAGGCAATTAACTCTCCTTCCTTTTAAAAAATAAATTTGAACGTAATATAAAAAGCATCCGCTTAGCCACCGGATGCTTTTTATATTTATCTTTTTATGAAATTTCTGTAAATGCATTTGCCAGCTGTGCAAACTGTGCCAGTGTCAGTGCTTCTCCTCTGACACTCAGGGAAAGTCCACACATCCCCAACGCCTGCTCAATCTGTTCTTTAGAAAATGGTATCTCCTGTGAATTCTTCAGACCATTCACCAGTGTCTTCCTTCTCTGGTTAAAAGATGCTCTGATAATACGAAACATCAGCTTCTCATTCTTTACCTCAACCGGCGGTTTTTCATATCGTTCCAGTCTGATCACCGCACTTCCCACTTTAGGTCTTGGCATAAAACAGTTGGGCGGTACATTTGCCACGATCTTTGGTTTCGCATAATATTGCACAGCCAGTGAAAGCGCCCCGTAATCTTTTGTTCCGGGTCCTACCTGCATTCTGTCCGCAACTTCTTTCTGTACCATAATAGTAATAGAATCAACAGGAACCTGATTCTCAAACAATCCCATGATGATCGGGGTAGTAATGTAATATGGCAGATTGGCAACAACCTTGATCGGACGCCCCTGATTTTTTTCCAGTGCAAGCTGGCGGATGTCTACTTTGAGGATGTCGTTGTTGATGACTGTCACATTATCCCAATCTTTCAGAGTGTCGTCCAGAATAGGAAGCAGTGTTTTATCAATCTCAACTGCTGCCACTTCCCTTGCTGCTTCAGCCAGATACTGTGTCATGGTTCCGATTCCCGGTCCAATCTCCAATACAAAATCATCCTTTGTGATCTGTGCAGAATCTATAATCTTATCCAGAACATGAGTATCGATCAGAAAGTTCTGACCAAACCTTTTCTGGAATGCAAAATTATACTTCTGAAGCACTTCTATGGTATACTTTGGATCTCCTAGATACGGTCTGGGCATAATCTTTACTCCTTTTTCTTTATTACCTGTAACTGTACAAATACGCATTATTTAGTAAAATCTTTCTCGTACAGAACAATATATCCATCTCTGTCTATACGTTTCTTAGATACATTTCGTTTAAATTTACGGATTCCTCCCTGTGATTTTGCAATCGCAGCATCTATCAGTTCTTTTACTGCGCCAACATTCATAGGAGAATCCTCTTTCTGGTTAATTCCAATCAGATTATACAGCGCAAGCATTCCCATCTGATCAATAGCATAACCATTCTCTTTTGTATAAACCCTTGCAAAATTGACAAGTTCATCATTGGTAAACACAGGAATATTGATCATTGAAGTAAACTTCTTTGCGAATTTCGGATATCTGGCAATCAGTTTTCGCATACCAATCTTCTCATCTTCCACGATTACTGTAAGTCCGTCTGTATTAACTTCCATGGCTTTGTCAAGCATCTCTACTGTTTCCGGTGTCAGCTGATTTGCATTTTCGATCACAAGAAAGCCACCTGCCAGCTTTGAAAAAATCTTATAAATATTTTTTCCGTTGATCTGATCTGCAAAAACATATGCTACTTTTGACGCTTCCAGATTCAGTTCTTTACAGATTGCCGGAATCAGGCCTGAGATCAGTCTGGTCTTTCCGCATTCCTTACCGCCCATCACAATAATATTTCCAGTTTTAGAAGTCTTGTCTGCTGCAGCCATCTGTACATCATATAAAGTATCCACAAGCTGCTCTTTCATACCCGGAACCTTTACAAAATATGTAAATAACTGCTTCTCATCATCTGTAAGTTCTTTTTCTCTTGGTACGATATCCCTTGGATCTGCCCCATTTTCCGGCTGGATAGATTCTATAAAACGTTCCAGCTCCTCTTCTTCTGTCAGGGGTTGGGCTTCTTCCGTTCCCTCTGTATCATCTTCCGGATTCAGATCTGTATTCCCCATCGGTCCATGGAGAAATTCCTCTTCAGCTCTTCTAAGATCTTCTTCTGTAACCTCATCTTCTTCTTCAGCTTCTTCTATTTCCGGCTGCACCGGTATTTCCTTTTTCGGTTCTTCATCCGGCTTTGGATCAGCAACCTTTATATCTTGTATATCTCCGCTGAGGAAATCCGGTTCTTCCAGTTCCTCTGAAATATCATGGGCTTTTATTTCTTTATCATCAACATCAGTTTCTGAACTTTCTTCCTGTACTTCTTCTGTTTTTGACTCTTCTTCCTTCGGAATCTCAATTCCCTGCGCACTGGCAGCAGCAAGGATCGTATCCTCCAGATTCAACTCTTTCCCTTCCAGATCAAAAGAATCCATATTCAGTTTCGTCTCAGCAACTTCCTCAACTTTCGGCGGTTTGCTCAGTTCCATATTTTTCATGGATGCCGGAATATTTAATTCAGGCATCTTAATTGCAGCCATGGGTTCTGCCCCCGGTTTTTCAGGTTCTGCCTCCAATTCCGGAACATTTTCAGGTTCTTTCTGTGACGCATCACTCTTTATGATTTCTTCCGGAATCTCATCTTCCCTGGTGATACCGGCCTCGTTAACCATATCCATGGATTCTTCCGGAAACTCTTCTTTCTCTTCCTGAGTCTTACCTCCAAAGACATCCCTGATCCCCTTTGAAATCTTTTCCTGAATGCCTTCCATGCTGATCTGAACTTCCGGCTCATTGTTTTCTGTCGTTTCTTCCACTTCTTCAGCTTCAGGCTCTTCCTGCGCTTTTACTTCTGTTTCCGTTTTTTTCTTCTCCAGTTCTTTCGCCTGCTCTGGTGTAAGAAGTTTCGGAACAAACTGTTTCTCAAATTTTGCTTTCTCAGCACCTGTCAGCTCACCCATTCTCATTTTAAGATCATAGGCTTTCATAACATATTTGCCTTCACTGAACCAGAGAATGATTTCATTGCATAAATCCAGACATTTCTGTTTTTCTCCTGCTTTGTAATACAGGGCTGCCAGTTCATATGACCATTTCTCTGTAAATTCCTGTTCTTTATACTCTTCCAGGATTCTGATCTGCTCATTTAATGAAGAATTTTTTGCCCTTGCAATCTTGTACTGCAGAATATATTGTGTACTGTCATTCGAAGCCACCTGCTTATACTCTTCAAAAAATTCTTCTGCTTCATTGATATCATCCATTCGCAGAGAGATCTCAATCAGACGGTAAAGAATATTTTTTCCAATAGATGCCTTATGATATGCAAGAAGGAAAATCTCCTTACTGTCCTCATATCTTCCGTTTGCTGCATATATTTCACCGACAACACATAAGGTGCGGACATTTTTGACGCGTCTCCAGTCTATGCTGTCTACAATGTTCATGGCACCTTTATAATCTTTGTCCTGAACCAGCTTATTAATCTCTTCAAGTTTTATCCGAAATTCTTCTTTATCCAATGCATTCACCAACTTTCCATAATTACGCTCAGTGTATCATAAGCCCGTACCCTTGTCAAAAGATTGTTTCTTCTTACACAGGCTGTGATACCGTTCCCTGAACTACCTGAAATACCTTATTTATCTGAAACTGATGACTGATAAAATCATCCAGCCCTGTACATGTTATCAATGTCTGGATATCACTGATACTGTCCAGAAGATAATTCTGCCTGCTGCTGTCCAGCTCGGACAGAACATCATCCAAAAGCAGAACCGGTGTGTCTTTTATTTTTCTCTTTACTATATATATTTCTGATAATTTAAGTGAAAGTGCCGCTGTCCTCTGCTGTCCCTGAGAACCGTATTTCCTGATATCAATCCCATTTGCCATTACACACAGGTCATCTCTGTGTGGGCCTGCGGATGTCAGTCTCATCCTCATATCTCTTTCTCTGTTGGCACAAATGGTACTTTCCAGTTTCTCTGCTGTACAGTCCGGTTCATAAATAACGTTCAGTTCTTCCAATCCCCCTGTAAGATTACCATGTATTTTTCGAACCGTTTCATTTAGTTCTTTAATAAATTCACTGCGCTTGTCAATGATCTTCCGTCCATATTCAGCCATCTGTATATCCCAGATATCCAGTGTATCTTTAAGTGAAGGCTGAACACTGAGATCCTTCAGCAATTTATTTCTCTGATTTACAATATGGTTATATGAAGCCAGATCTGTAAGATATATTTTGTCTAACTGGCACAGTTCCAGATCAAGAAATCTCCTTCTCTCACCCGGACCATTTTTTATAATATTCAGATCCTCAGGAGAAAAAAACACCAGATTAACTACTCCGAAAAGCTCACTGGCCTTCCGGATAGGAAGACCATTGATCGCAACGCCTTTTGCTTTATTCTTTTTAAGATGCATATCAATCCTGTAGGAAAGCTCATCTCTTTTTACCATCATCCTGATATGAGATTCATCCTTTCCAAACTGAATCATATCCTTATCTCTGCTTCCTTTATGCGATTTTGTAGTTCCGCAAAGATAAAGTGCCTCCAGGATATTGGTCTTTCCCTGAGCGTTATTGCCGTAAAATATATTCGTCCCCTGTGCCAGATCGAGTTCCAGAGAATCATAATTTCTGAAATTTTTTAACTGAACAGATTCAATATACATTTATTCACCTGATCACTTTAATTTCTTTTCCATCATAAGAAACGATGTCACCTTCATAAACCTTTCGGCCACGACGGTCATCTACCTCTCCGTTTACTTTTACCAGTCCGTCAGTGATCACATATTTCGCTTCAACCCCGTCCTGAACCATATCTGCAAGTTTCAGTAACTGCCCCAGTTTTATAAATTCATCTCTGATTTTAATTTCTTCCATTTTCATTTACTCCCTATCTTGCCTGATTCTGGTTGATATTTACAGGCAGAATCAAATATGTGTAATTTTCCTCGTCATCCCTGATAAAACATGGTGCTTTTGGATTTACGAGGTAGATACTGATTGTTTCATCATCGATTACTTTGAGTGCATCGATCAGAAATCTTGGATTAAAGCCAATAAGGATATCTTTGCCCTCTTTATCAATATCAATATTTTCATTCATGGAACCCATTGCAGAATCAATACGTAATTCCATAGAATTATCTGTAATTTCAATAATGATCGGTTTCTTTTCTCCCTCTCTTACCAACAGAGTGGCTCTGTCGATACAGTCCAGAAATTCTTTTTTATTAATTTTAATTTTGGTTTCGTAATCGCTGGAAAGCATCTGATCAATACGGAAATATTCTCCATCGATTAATCTGGAAACAACAATAGTCTGGTCAAACTCAAATAAAATATGATTTTTTGAGAAATAAATATTTACAATATCATCAATTTCACCGGATAAAATCTTACTGATCTCATTAAGTGTTTTGCCAGGTACCACCACTTTGCGGTCAGCATAATCTTTTTTCAGTTCCATACGTCTGATCGCAATACGATGTCCATCGAGAGATACTATTTTCAGGTAGTTATTTTTGATTTCAAAAAGTTCACCGGTCATCAGCTTATTGGTTTCATTGGAGGCAATTGAGAAAATAGTCTGTCTAATCATCTCTTTTAATGTGAATTGAGAGATAGTAAGACTTTCTTCTTTCTCAATCAGTGGGAGATATGCAAAATCTTCTCCGGATTTACCAGGTATCGTGAATTTTGCTTTCTCACAGGTAATGGTGGCAGTAAGTTTCTCATCTGTTTTAATAGTTACCGTATTGTCTGGCAGTCGACGAATGATTTCATAGAAAATTTTTGCATCCAGCGCAATGATTCCTTTTTCTTCAATGATTCCATCAACAATTGTTTCTATACCGAGTTCCATATCATTAGTAGTAAATTTGATCTGGTTTGTAGTAGCATCAATCAGAATACATTCCAGAATTGGCATTGTTGTTTTAGAGGGAACTGCTTTCAGTGAGATGTTTACACTTTTGAGCAAGTTGATTTTCTGGCAAATGATTTTCATAATGTGTATAACTTCCTTTCTTGGGTGATGTGGTTTTTTATAGATAAATATATAAAAGGAATCCGTCGTCGCCGCCGTAGGGGATGTGAATATGTGAAAAACTCCATTGAAGGTTGATTTTTCAAGGAGTTCGGATATGGATAACTTCGTGTAAAGGTGTGCTTAAAGTATGTGTATAACTTGTGTATAACCGAAGCGCCCAAAAAGCGGCGAAAAGTTATACACACTTATACACATTCAATCAACATCTTATACACATGTTATACAGTCAGTTATCCTCATCCCTGTGGATTAATTTTTTTCTTTAAAGTTTCAATGGTGTTTTTAAGGTTTTCATCGTTGTTGATTTCTTTTTCAATTTTGTCGATGCCGTGCATAATGGTAGTATGATCACGATTTCCAAGACATTTTCCGATAGATTTCAGCGGAGTTGAGATGATTTCTCTGCATAAATACATGGCAATCTGGCGGGGGGTTACAATTTTGGAGTTACGCTTATTTCCACAGAGGTCATCCACTGTAACATCAAAATGTTCAGCAACCATGGAAATAATATAATCCGGCGTGATGACTTTCTTTTCATCAGGGGAAATAATATCCTTTAACGCCTGTTCGGCAAGTTCAAGTGTAACTTCCTTTTTTTCAAGTTTGGCAAAAGCCATCACCTTGTTAATCGCGCCTTCCAGTTCGCGGATATTGGATTTAATATTGTTTGCAATGTATTTGATTACTTCCTCGTTAATATCATATCCATCCATTTCTTCCTTCTTATGAAGAATTGCCATTCGGGTTTCGTAATCCGGCAGTGTGATATCTGCGATCAGGCCCCATTCAAATCGTGAACGGAAACGTTCTTCCAGGATTTCCATATCTTTTGGAGGTTTATCTGACGAAATAATAATCTGTTTTTTGGCACTGTGCAGGCTGTTAAAGGTATGGAAAAATTCTTCCTGTGTAGATTCCTTTCCTATAATAAACTGAATATCATCGACAAGAAGAACATCAATGTTTCTGTATTTTTCACGAAACTTGGTCATTGCCGAGTTATTTCCATTACGGATTGTTTCAATCAATTCGTTGGTAAACTCTTCACTGGTAACGTAAAGTACTTTGCTGTTTTCATCATGATCAATAATGAAATGAGCAATAGAATGCATCAGATGAGTTTTTCCCAGACCTGCACCGCCATAGATAAAGAGTGGATTGTAGGTATCACCCGGGGATTCGGCAACTGCAAGAGCTGCTGCCTGGGCAAATTTATTATTGCTTCCGACTACAAAGGTATCAAAAGTGTATTTTGGATTCAAATGAGCTTCCTCGCAGCGTGCGTCCTGAGACTGCGCTTTTGGAGAAACTTCTTCTTTTTTCGGAACATCTTCCGGCAATATGAAATTGATGTCACAGTTTTCCATTCCGGTAACTTCACTGATCGTTACCTGAAGTGGAAGTTTATATTTTTTACTTATATAATTGAGACCTACCTGCTCTGAAGGCACGATAATAGTGACAACATTGTCAACTACTTCGTAAACAGTAAGTGGTTTTAGCCAGGTATTAAAAGAAACGTCGGACAGATCATGTTCTGTCTTGACGATTTGCAGGATTTCGTCCCATTTTTCCACAACTTTGTTCATTTTCTGGTTCTCCCGGTTCGTATTACTTCTATATTAAATGTGTATTGATAATATTGAGTTTTCCACAAACTCTGACCGTATTCTTAAAAAAGACATAAATATCCTTATATATATTATAATAAAATGCCTGTTTTCGCAATGTATATTTGAGGGAAATGTGGAAAAAAGTTATCCCCACTTTTTATGTGGATTAGTGTGGATAACAGTGGAAAAGTCAATTCCGGTTACCATAATGTGACGTTATTCTTTTAAAAACGATAAAAAATGGGGATAATTTTATGCACAGTAAGAAAAGTAGAAATAAAAGCATTTTTTTGAAGATATGTGTAAAATAGACAGGAGAAAGTGGAAAGATATATAGGTATTCCACAAGTTATCCACAAGTTATCCACAAAATGTGGATAATATTACGTAAACCAATTATGTAATCCACAATGGCATAAAAAACCATTTAAATCTTTGTGTAAATAATACTTGACGAATCCACCCTTTATGAATATAATTGAAATGATGTTCTAATAAGTAAAGTTGGCGGGCAGGAGAGTTGTAGAATCCGGTGTCTGTCATACTTAAAAAGTTACAAAATTTAACATGGATAATAGATAAAGGAGGTGCTTTACCTATGAAAATGACATTTCAGCCAAAAAAGAGATCCAGAGCAAAAGTTCATGGTTTCAGAGCTCGTATGAGCACAAAGGGTGGTCGTAAAGTATTAGCTGCCAGAAGATTAAAAGGAAGAAAGCATTTATCAGCCTAAGAATAAGACCGCAATTATGTGGTCTTTTCTTCTCTTAAAAAAGAGATCAGGAAAGGGGATTCTATGCAAAGATCAGAGTCCTTAAAAAAAAATCAAGATTTTCAAAAAGTATACAGAAATGGAACATCAAAAGGTAATCGGTATCTGGTGATGTACGTACTGAAAAATCAGTACATGAAGAATCGTCTGGGAATATCAGTAAGTAAAAAAGTAGGGAATAGTGTGGTTCGCCACAGACTCACCAGATTGATAAGAGAGAGTTATCGGTTGAATGAAGCGGAATTTGAAAACAGTTTGGACATTGTAGTAGTTGCACGCCCACAGGCAAAGGACAGAACCTATCAAGAGATAGAGAGTGCGCTGATGCATCTGGCGGGAAAGCACTGCATAGCAGGTAAGAACAATGATAAAGAAGTTTCTGATCAGAATAATTAAACTCTATCAAAAGTATATATCACCGATGAAGAGAACAAAATGTCCTTATATTCCCACATGTTCTCAATATGGTTTAGAAGCAATCGAAAAATATGGTGCATTAAAGGGTGGTCTTCTTGCGGTATGGAGGATACTTCGCTGTAATCCTTTTTCCCACGGAGGCTATGACCCTGTACCGTAAAGACAGGAATGTACTTGAAAATTGAATATTGATCGATCGAAGGAACCTCCTGTCATTTATGGATTCTAGGAGGAAATGAACTTGGAAATGATTTTAGCGACAAAGAGCAGCACTCCTATCATTGGTCAGCTTGCGACCGTTATGGGATGGATCATGGATGGTATTTACAGATTGCTGAATATCTTTGGAATTCAGAATATCGGTCTTTGTATTATCATCTTCAGTATCCTTATTTATGCTCTTATGACCCCACTGCAGATTAAACAGCAGAAATTCTCTAAGCTGAGTGCGATCATGCAGCCGGAACTTCAGAAAATTCAAAAGAAGTACAAGGGAAAAAACAACGATACTGCTGCAATGCAGAAAATGCAGGAGGAAACACAGGCTGTATATCAGAAATACGGCGTATCTCCTACAGGAAGCTGTGTACAGCTTGCAATCCAGTTCCCTATTTTGATGGCCTTATATCAGGTAATTTATAAAATTCCGGCATATGTAGGAAGTGTAAGGGATATCCTTGCATCTGCAGTTACCAGTATTACAGGTGTAAACGGATATACAGATATCCTTCAGCAGTTTATCACAGATAATAAGATGACAAGAGTTCAGCTTATTATGGATGGAAGTAAAGCTACAAGTAATTCAGTCACAGACTTTTTGTATGCATTATCACCTTCCCAGTGGAAAACACTTGCTGAGACAAGCCAGTTTGCAGGATTTACTGATACGCTGAACAGCACTGCAAAAGAGATTTCACATGTGCAGAATTTCTTTGGTCTGAATATCGCTGATCAGCCACTGACTTATATTAAAGCAGCTTTTGTAGGTGGATCTGTTCTTCTTGCTATCGTTGCGATTCTTATCCCGATTCTTGCGTGGGCTACACAGACACTCAGCATAAAGCTGATGCCTCAGGCAGCACAGCAGGGTGGTGATTCACAGCAGGACGCAATGATGAATTCCATGAAGACAATGAATATGGTAATGCCGCTGATGTCAGCAGTATTCTGTTTCACATTCCCGGTAGGTCTTGGTATTTACTGGGTAGCAAGTGCAGCAGTAAGAAGTGTGCAGCAGTTTGTTATCAATAAAAAGATGGATAAGATCCAGATTGAAGACCTGATCAGTGAGAATATGAAGAAGATGGAAAAGAAGCGTGAGAAAGCGGGACTTCCACCTCAGAAGATTACAAATCAGGCCCATCAGAGCGCCAAGAATATCAATAAGATTGAAAAAGGCAGCAGCAATACAAATGTTGAGACAAGAGCCAAGAAGGTTGAAGAAGCTTACAAAGACGCTGCGAATGCAAAACCTGGCAGCATTACTGCAAAGGCCAATCTGGTAAAAGCATTTGATGAGCGTAATAAGAAGAAGTAGTCAGGAACGGAGGGGTTGGCATGGAGGATTATATCCAGTTTTCAGCGAAAACAAAGAGTGAAGCAATTACAAAAGCATGTATCGAGCTTGGCGTATCCAGTGACCAGCTTGAGATTCAGGTAATAAGTGAAGGCAGCAACGGATTTTTCGGAATCGGAAGCAAGCCTGCAGTAATTAAGGTTCGTAAGATTGAGCCGGTTTCTGAGGAAGAAGAAATGAAGGAGATCGTAGAGACAGTGAAACTTGATTCCTTCAAAGAGGAAGCCCCGGTTCAGGAAGAAAAGAAAACGGAAGCTATAAAACCGGTAAAGAAAGAAATCAAAGAGCCGAAAGCTGTTTCTGAGAAACCAAGACAGCCAAAACCTGTAAAGGAAAGGGCTGCAAAAGAAAAACAGCCGAGAGAATTCAGAGAGCCAAAAGAGAAACAAATCAGAGAAAAGACGGCTAAACCGGTAAAACCGGCAAAGCCTGTTGAGATCCTTACAGATCCGGAAGAGATTAAAGAAGTAGAAAACAGAGCAAAGGTATTCCTTCGTGATGTATTTGCGTCCATGAATCTTGGAGAAGTAGAGATTACATCTGAATATAACACAACGGACGGAAGTCTGGAAGTTGACTTTGAAGGCGAAGATATGGGAATCCTTATCGGCAAGAGAGGCCAGACTCTAGATTCTCTTCAGTATCTGACGAGTCTTGTGGTAAATAAAGGTAAATCAAATTACATTCGTGTAAAACTTGATACAGAAGATTACCGCAAGCGCCGTAAAGAAACTCTTGAGAACCTTGCAAGAGGTATTGCTTATAAAGTAAGAAAAACCCGCAAGCCGGTTATTCTTGAGCCAATGAATCCTTATGAGAGAAGAATTATCCATTCTGCTCTTCAGGGAAATAAATTCGTTGAGACAGTCAGTGAGGGTGAAGAGCCTTACCGTCATGTAGTGGTAAAATTAAAAAGAAATTAATATTATGACTGCTTCATTGCAGATATGAAAAAAGAATGTTATTCTAGGTGAAAGCGTGAATAACACGTAACTTTGCGTGTGCACTTTTACCTGGAGTAACATTTTTATTTTACGGAAAGTCTTGTATATATACCAGAGAGATTACACACTTGCAGAAAAAAATGTTACTGTTCATTCCGTTCACAGTAACGTGGCCAAAATTCATTCCAGATTGCCTGCGGCAATGGAATTTTGGCTTTGTATGTCTCGGGATTTTGGCATATTCATGCCAAAACACCTCGCGGGATAGTGGTGTGTGAAAAGTAACGAAAAAATAACAGTAGTCAGTGTGATTTTCCTGTTATGTATATAAGATGACAGAATTATTGTAACAGTCTACTGTTCCGCAGGGGCGGAACTATTATAGAACAGGCAAGTGAGGAGAAAAAAATGGAAACAACAATCGCAGCAATTTCCACAGCCATGAGTGCGTCCGGAATCGGAATCATCCGTATCAGCGGCGAGAATGCCATGGATGTGATTTCCCGTATCTACAGATCAAAAGGCGGGAAGAAAAAAATAAAAGAAGTTCCGACTCATACCATTCATTATGGATATATTTATGATGGAGAGGAACTGATTGATGAGGTTCTGGTAATGATCATGCATGCACCGAGGACTTTTACAGGAGAAGATACAGTAGAAATAGACTGTCATGGTGGTGTATATGCTATGCAGAGGGTTTTGGATACAGTGCTGAAAAATGGTGCCGAAATTGCAGAACCAGGAGAATTTACCAAACGTGCCTTCCTGAACGGACGGATGGATCTATCCCAGGCAGAGGCTGTTATGGATGTTATACAGGCGAAAAATGAATATGCGCTTCGCAGTTCCATGGATCAGTTAAGAGGTTCTGTGCAGAAAGCAATCCGAGATATCAGAGAAAAGCTGATTTATCACATTGCATATATAGAATCGGCACTGGATGATCCGGAACATATCAGTCTGGATGGATATCCCCAGGAACTTCTGGAAGTTGTGGATAATGAACAGAAAGAAGTGAAGCGCCTGTTGAAAACTTCTTCTGACGGAAAGATGATCCAGGAGGGAATCCAGACAGTTATCCTCGGAAAACCAAATGCCGGAAAATCCTCACTGTTAAATCTTCTGATCGGAGAAAACCGGGCTATTGTGACAGATATTGCAGGAACGACCAGAGACATTCTGGAGGAATATATCACACTTCATGGAATATCTCTGAAGATTATTGATACAGCCGGAATCCGGGAAACAAAGGATATTGTGGAAAAAATAGGGGTAGACAGAGCCAGAGAAATGGCACAGAAAGCAGATCTGATTCTTTACGTAGTGGATTCTTCTGTTCCGCTTGACGAAAATGATGAAGAAATCATGGAAATGCTTACTGGAAAAAAGGCGATTATCCTGTATAATAAAACTGATCTTCAGCCGGAAATCCAGCCGGAAATCCTGAAAGAAAAAACAGGACATCCTGTAATTCCGATTTCTGCAAAAGAAGAAAAAGGCATTACAGAACTGGAAGAACAGATTAAAGATATGTTTTTTGGAGGAGAGATTTCCTTTAATGATGAGGTATATATTACAAATGCCCGTCATAAAGCAGCATTGGAAGAGGCTGACAGAAGCCTTGATCTGGTCAGAAACAGTATCGAAATGGGAATGCCGGAAGATTTCTTTTCTATAGATCTTATGAATGCATATGAAAATCTGGGTAAAATCCTCGGAGAGTCTGTTGGTGAAGATCTGGTAAATGAGATATTCAGCAAGTTTTGCATGGGTAAATAGAAATCAAAAAATCGCCTTCGGCGATTTTTGAAAGAATAGAATGAGCAGTTGTAAAATAAAAGGAGACAAAATGAGAACGTTAGTAGAAGATTATGATATTGTTGTAGTCGGTGCCGGTCATGCCGGATGTGAAGCAGCACTTGCGGGCGCGCGCCTGGGCCTGAATACAGTGATGTTTACTGTAAGTGTAGACAGTATCGCATTAATGCCATGTAACCCGAACGTAGGTGGCAGTTCCAAAGGCCATCTGGTAAGAGAGCTTGATGCCCTGGGCGGTGAAATGGGAAAAAATATTGACAAGACCTTTATCCAGTCCAAAATGCTTAACTGTTCCAAAGGACCTGCAGTGCACTCCTTACGTGCGCAGGCTGACAAACAGGCATACAGCAATGAAATGAGAAAAACGCTTGAAAATACACCTAATCTGACTATTAAACAGGGAGAAGTAACAAAACTTCTGGTCGAGGACGGAAAGATTACAGGGGTAAAAACATATTCCGGTGCAACTTATAACTGTAAAGCAGTGGTCCTCTGTACAGGAACTTATTTAAAAGCAAGATGTATTTACGGTGATGTAAGTAATTATACAGGACCAAACGGACTGCAGGCAGCCAACTACCTGACTGATTCTCTGAAAGAGCTGGGAATTGAAATGTTCCGTTTTAAAACAGGAACACCTGCCCGTATTGCCGGAAATACAATTGACTACAGTAAAATGGAGGAACAGTTTGGAGATGAGAGAGTTGTACCATTTTCATTCTCAACTAATCCGGAAGATGTTCAGATAGAGCAGAAATCCTGCTGGCTGACATATACAAATGAGAAAACTCATGAGATCATTCGTGCAAACCTTGACCGTTCTCCATTGTATTCCGGTATGATCGAAGGAACCGGTCCGCGTTATTGCCCGTCAATTGAAGATAAAGTAGTCCGTTTTGCAGATAAGAATCGTCATCAGGTATTTATTGAGCCGGAAGGTCTCTATACAAATGAGATGTATATTGGTGGAATGTCCAGCTCTCTGCCGGAAGATGTGCAGGAAGAAATGTATCATTCCGTACCGGGACTGGAACATGCAAAAATCGTAAAAAATGCATATGCCATCGAATATGACTGTATTAATCCACGTCAGTTATATCCTACACTGGAATTTAAGAAAATCAAAGGACTGTTCAGCGGCGGTCAGTTTAACGGAAGCTCAGGGTATGAAGAAGCAGCGGCGCAGGGACTGATCGCAGGAATTAATGCTGCTCTGGAAGTTAAAGGTCAGGAACAGCTGATTCTTGACCGTTCTGAGGCTTATATTGGTGTTCTTATTGATGATCTGGTAACAAAAGAAAACCATGAGCCATACAGAATGATGACCAGCAGAGCGGAGTACAGATTACTTCTCCGACAGGACAATGCGGATCTGAGACTTCGTAAAAAGGGATATCAGGCAGGGCTCATCAGTGAAGAGGATTATCAGAAAATCCTTACGAAAGAAGAACAGATAAAAACAGAGATCAGCAGAGTAGAACATACAAATATCGGAGCAAACAAAGAGGTTCAGACCCTTCTGGAAAGCTATAACAGCACACCGCTGAAATCCGGAACCACTCTGGCAGAACTGATCCGCCGTCCGGAACTTTCTTATGAAGCAATCAAACCACTTGATAAAGAACGTCCGGAGCTGCCATGGGATGTACAGGAACAGGTTGACATTAACATCAAGTATGATGGATATATCCGCAGACAGTTAAAACAGGTAGAACAGTTTAAGAAACTGGAAGCAAAGAAAATCCCGACAGATCTTGATTATGAGAAAGTTGGAAGCCTGAGAATCGAAGCACGTCAGAAACTGGAAGCATACAGACCGATTTCAATCGGACAGGCTTCCCGAATTTCAGGAGTTTCTCCTGCTGATATATCAGTTTTACTGGTGTATCTTTCCAGTACGAAATAATTAATATAATACGCTTTAATGTGCTTATAAAAACAAGAAATTGGCAAAAAATATTAAAATAGTACATAAAAGAGTAAAATAACGGACTATAAATAACAGATAAAATCATAAAAGCACATAAAACAACCCTGTAAAATATACAAAAATAATAAATAAAGGTAGAAAAAGGAGAATAATACATGCCGTATAATCTGACGACATTGGAAAATGGATGCAGAGAACTGGGTATAGAGCTGAGCCAGAAGCAGAAAAATCAGTTTATCCAGTTTTATGAATTTCTGGTAGAAAAAAATAAGGTTATGAATCTGACAGGTATTACTGAGTTTGAGGAAGTACTTACAAAGCACTTTCTTGACAGTCTTGCCTGTGTAAAAGCCATTGATATGACAAAAGTAAAAACAATTATGGACATCGGTACAGGTGCCGGATTTCCAGGTGTGCCTTTGAAAATTGCTTTTCCACATCTGGAGGCATGTCTGCTGGATTCTCTGAAAAAGAGGGTAAACTTCCTTGAGGAAAGTTTTGAGCTTCTTGGATTAGAAGGGATTAAGGCGATTCATGGAAGAGCAGAAGAGTATGCAAAAAATAAAGAGTATCGTGAGAAATATGATCTCTGTGTATCCAGGGCAGTATCAAACCTTGCAACTCTGTCAGAATATTGTCTTCCTTATGTAAAGACAGGAGGAACTTTCATTTCCTATAAATCAGGAACTGTACAGGAAGAGGCAGAAGAAGCAGAGAAAGCAATCAATATCCTCGGTGGTCAGGTGAAAGACATCACATACTTTAAATTGCCGGACTCCGAGATTGACCGATCCCTTGTCATTATAAATAAGAAAAAATCTACACCTGGAAAGTATCCGCGTAAAGCAGGAACACCATTAAAAGAACCATTGTCATAATAAATCTATGTATAGTTGTCTCATGAAATCTTCTGGCAAAAAATGCCGAGATTTCGGGACAGCTATTTTTTTCAAACAAACATCACAGAATAATCACACTTTTATCCTAATTTCATCACAACTTCATCATAAACTATTTTTATAGAGATGTCCTCGGGTTCCCCCATTCTCTGTTTCACCTGGGGACATTTTCTATATTTTATTTTGGCAAAAATTAAGAGGAGGAGAACACATTGATTGAAGTAAACAATCTGGTCAAACGATATGGTAACCATACGGCAGTTGACCACCTTTCCTTTAAAATAGAGAAAGGCAAAATCTATGGATTTCTGGGACCAAACGGTGCAGGAAAATCCACTACAATGAATATGATAACCGGATACATCGCATCCACCGAAGGAACCGTCAAAATTGACGGACACGATATCCTCGAAGAACCGGAAGCGGCAAAGAAATGTATCGGTTATCTGCCTGAACAGCCGCCGGTCTATTTTGATATGACTGTCCTGGAATACATGAAATTTGTGGCAGATCTCAAGAAAATCCCAAAAGATAAAAAAGCAAACATGATCGAAGAAGTCATGGATATGGTAAAGATTTCAGACATGAGAAACCGTCTGATAAAGAACCTGTCAAAAGGTTACAGACAGAGAGTTGGTCTTGCTGAGGCGATTATGGGGTATCCGGAGGTGATCATCCTGGATGAGCCGACAGTAGGTCTTGACCCTAAACAGATTATTGAAATCCGAACCTTAATTAAAGAATTAAAAAAGAAACATACCGTTATTCTCAGCTCGCATATACTTTCTGAAGTAAGCGCGGTATGCGATTACGTGCTGATCATTTCTCATGGAAAACTGGTAGCAAGCGATACTCCTGAGAATCTTGGAAAACTTGCAGAGGGATCCAATACTCTGGAGATGCTTATTAAAGGTGAAAAAACACAGATCAGGCAGGCTCTCGAGGGAATCGAGGGAGTCAACAGCGTAACAATGGAAAAAGATGAGAAACAGAATCTCTGGAGTGTGAAAGTTTCAACAGAGGAGCAGAATGACATTCGGGAAAAAGTATTCTACAAAATGTCGGAGATTAACAGCCCAATCTATGAGATGAAGTCCAGGAAAGTATCACTGGAGGAAATCTTCCTTGAACTTACTGCATCCGATAAACCAATATCTGCAGACGAAGTCCCAAATACACCTGAAGATAAAGATATTGATGCCCGTAAATCAAACGAGACAAACGTAAAACAGACATCAGCAGAAATACCGGAAGAACAGAATAATGATAAAGGGGGAGAGAAATAACCATGACAGCTATATATAAAAGAGAGCTGAAAAGTTACCTGACATCCATGGTAGGATATTTATTTATCTTTTTCATTCTTGTACTGACAGGTATTTATTTTTCAGCATATCAGCTTTCAGCAGCATATCCGAAATTTGAATACACCTTAAGTGCAATTACCTTTGCATTCCTGATCGGAGTACCGATTTTGACTATGCGTGTACTTGCAGAGGAAAGAAAACAGAAAACAGATCAGCTGCTTCTGACAGCACCGGTTTCTGTGAGCGGTATTGTAATAGGTAAATATCTTGCACTGGTAACTGTATTTGCTGTTCCGATGGCAGTTATGTGTACTTATCCGCTGATTATGTCCAAGTTTGGCACAGTAGAGTTTGCATCTGCATATACAGCAGTCCTGGGATTCTTTCTCCTGGGATGTGCAAATATTGCAATCGGTGTATTTATGTCAGCATTAACTGAGAGCCAGGTAATTGCAGCAGTACTCACATTTGTTTTCTTATTTGCATTTTACATGATGAATGGTATTTCTTCCTTCTTCTCTCAGACATCTATGTCGACATGCGTGACATTTGGGTTATTGATCCTGGCAGCAGCCATCATTATCTATACCATGATCAAGAATATTCTGATCTCAGCAGTGATCGGTGTGATCGGAGAAGTGGCACTGATTATTATTTATGTAGTAAAATCCAGTATTTTTGAGGGCGGTATTCAGAAAGTCCTGGATGTGTTTAATCTGAGCGGACACTTTGATAATTTTACAAGTAACATCTTTGATATAAAAGGAATTGTATATTTTCTTTCTGTGATCGCAGTATGCCTGTTCCTTACAACACAGTCTATTTTGAAGAGACGCTGGAATTAGTGGGGAGGTGAAAGAAAAGATGAAAAATAATAAGCATAAAAAATTTGACAAAAAGAAACTGATTGGCACCATCAGTAAGAAGCATATCAAAAACGGCTCTTACACAATGGTTATGTCAGTGATATTTATTGCAGTAGTTGTAGTGCTCAACATGATCGTAAATGCGATTCCGTCCAAATATTCAGAAATTGATATCAGCAGCCAGAAACTCTACAGTATTGGTGATGATACAAAAGCAATGCTGAAAGATCTGGACAAGGACGTAACAATTTATCAGATTGCACAGAGCGGTTCTGAAGATGAGAATATTACCAATCTGCTTAAGAAATATGAAGATGAATCCAAGCATATTAAAGTAGAGCAGAAGGATCCTGTAGTAAATCCTAAATTTGTAACGGAATATACAAGTGATGATCTTTCTGCAAACAGTCTGATCGTTGTATGCGGCGACAGAAATAAAGTCATTGATTACAACAATATCTATGAGAGCACAATTGATTATCAGACCTACAGCTCTCAGACTACCGGTTTCGACGGTGAAGGTCAGATCACAAGTGCGATCGGATATGTAACATCCGAAGATCTCCCGATCCTTTATACACTCGAGGGACATGGTGAGAAGGAGATGGATTCTACTATCAAAGAAGACATCGAGAAGGCAAACATGGATATTCAGTCTCTGAATCTTCTTACAGAGGGAAGTGTTCCGGATGATGCAGACTGCCTGTTCATTGATTCTCCATCCACAGATATTTCAGAAGATGAAAAGACTGCTATTATTGATTATCTTGAAAATGGCGGAAAGGCGATGATTTTCTCTGATTATACAACAGAAGACCTGCCAAACTTTGATGCAGTTCTGGAAAACTATGGTGTTCAGAGAGAAGCTGGAATCGTATTTGAAGGTGATAATCAGCATTATGCAATGCAGATGCCATATTATCTGGTTCCGACTATAAACAGCACAGATGCAAGCTCTGAGACTGTTTCCGGAGGATATCATGTACTTGTACCATATGCACAGGGAATCAAAAAAATGGATGATGTAAGAGATACCGTAACGATCAACAGTATCCTCACCACATCAGACCAGGCATATTCCAAGACAGATCTGAACAGTGATACTCTGGAGAAAGAAGACGGAGACGAAGCTGGCCCATTTGATCTGGGAGTAAGCATCACAGAGACTCTGGATGATGACAAAGAAACGCAGATCGTATACTATTCAACTTCCAATCTGATGGAATCACAGGTAAATCAGATGGTATCCGGCGGAAATGAGAAGCTGATCATCGAATCCCTGAAGTGGATGACAGACACAGAAGACAGTGCAACCGTATCTATCCCATCCAAGAGCCTGTCTGTATCTTATCTGACACTTACAGACTATGATGCTGCATTCTGGAAGATTTGCACTATCGGTCTGATTCCTGGATTCTTCCTTGTTGTAGGGTTTGCAATCTGGATGAAGAGGAGAAAAGCTTAAATGAAGAATAAAACTGTAAAAATGGTTCTTGCAGTTGTAGTTCTTGGTGTCTGCTGCGGGGCTTACGCAGGTGTAAAAACCTACGTAGCCCATCAGGAGCAGAAAGAATCCGAAGAAGATTCTGAAGAAAGCACAACTGTATTTACTGCATCAACAGATAACATTAAATCTCTGGATTTTATGGTTGATGATACAGAGACAACATTTGAAAAAGATGATGACAGCTGGGTAAAGAAAGACGAAACAGATTTTCCGGTAAATCAGACTACTCTGGACAGTGCAGCATCTGCTATTGCATCTGTCGATTCGGACAGAGTTCTGGAGGACGTAGATGATCTTTCAGAATATGGTCTGGATTCTCCGTCAAACACGATTAAGATTGTAACAAAATCTGATGAGGAAGATGGCGATGACATAACAACTACACTGTATGTGGGAGATGAAAATTCCTCCACCAGTCAGTATTATGTAAGAAAAGATGATGATGAGAAGACAGTATACCTGATAGATTCTTCCTGCGTAGAGCCGTTTACCAAATCATTGAATGATTATGCGCAGATGGAAGATTTCCCTGCAATTTCCAATACAGATACCATTACAAAAATTTCTGTAGACGGCGATAATTCCTATGAATTATCAAAAGACGAAGATACAAGTATCTGGTCAGTAAAAGGCAGCGAGGATGAAGAAAAAGCAGACTCAGCTACCGTAAGTTCTCTGGTATCCTCATTCGGAAGCATGGCATATAGTTCACTTGCAGATTATAAATGTGACGACAAGAGCAAATATGGTCTGGATAAACCATATGCAACAATCACAGTAGATTATCAGGAAGAAGTTGCTGATGATGACACACAAGATGATACGACAGCTTCCGGTGAGACGGCAGATGAAGATGCTTCATCTGTGGAAGAAAACAGTGACGATGCTGAACAGGATACAGAATCAGACGAAAGTGTAAGTGAAACTACGGATGAAACATCAGAAAACTCAGACAGTGCATCAGACAATGAGGATTCTTCGGAAGAAGAAACTAAGATGGCAGATAAGCAGCTTACAATTCTTGTTGGAAATGAAACAGATGACAGCAGCAGATATGTCATGGTAAATGACAGCAATGAAGTCTATACGATGTCAACGGATACTCTGTCCGCACTCACTGATAAATCAGAAGAAGACTTCTGGGATATGACAGTAAGTTATGTATCTTTAAACAGCCTCGGAAGCCTCAAAGTAAATTATCAGGGCAGTGATTATAAAGTAAATGTTTCACGTGAAACATCCACAGATGATGATGGAAACGATACAGAAACAGTTACCTATAAACTGAATGGCTCTGATCTGGATGAAACAACATTTATAACATTCTACAATAAACTGATCAACATGACGGCTCAGAAACGTCTGACAGATAAATATGAACCTGACGGTGATGCAGAACTGACAGCTACATTTACAGAAGAAGACGGTGATACACAGGAAGTTGCATACTATAGCTACGATACAAACTATTATGCAGCAGTGGTGGATAATAAAGTATATCTCGTAAATAAGATGAGTGTAAAAGAACTGTTCACAGCATTTGAATCAGTTGTTGGAACAGAAGAAGATAGTTCAGATAAGACAGATTCAGACGAAGCAACAACAGATGATACTAAATCAGATTCAACAGATATGCCAAGTGAGAGCATAGAAGAGTCCGATGACAGTACATCTGAAACAGCCGGCATAACAAACGATTCTGATACATCCGAAGAGGAGAATACAGATTCTCAGGAAACGGACAGTACAGAAGAGTAAAAGAATAAACGAATCTATAAAAAAGTGAGGCAGGCATATAGAATTTCTTCCATATGCCTGCCTCACTTTTTGTTGTATTAGAGCGTGTTTGAAAAATCATTTCCACAATCTGCACGCCCCACTTTGCGGTATATTTTGTCCGAATTCGGTTGCTGTAGTCACCGCAACGTCGCCTTCTTCCGATTTGAAATAAAAAAATTTATCCTTCAAAACTGTCTCAAAATCAACTCGTCGACTCGTTCTGGCTTAAATATAAGGCTTAAAAGAAGATTTTAACCTGTTCAAGAAACGCTTCAGGTGCTTCAACATGTGGAAGATGTTTTGTTTCTTTGAGAACAGAAACTTCAATAGCCGGGTTGGAGGCACAATAATCATCAGTGACAGCCTTTCCGTTTGGCTCTGTTTCACCTTCAACAATATAAATACTGTTATCCAGTGCCTTAAGTGCATGACAGATATTTATATTTATATACTTAGCTGCAAGACTGGAGTACAAAAATCTGGTATAATATCCACCTTTATGAGCTGCTTCATAATAAGCATCTGCCATTTGATTATCCACATGGAATGGATTATAATACATCTTCTCGATAAAAAGATTATTTATATTATCACGTGATACGATCATATGATAAACCAGAGTTCCGAAAATCGGAATTTCCAGAGCTGCTTTTAACAGGCGGTCCTTTCTGTTTGGCATCTGTTTTAATTGAGTCAGGCTGGGCGGATTTACCAGCATGATTTTGTTAAAAAGTTCTTTCTCATTGTGACAGGCCATAGTAACAAAAGAGCCTGAAAAACCACTTGCAATCACATCTGTTTTCTGACCAATTATTTTTTTGATAAAATCACTGATCATCTGAACATAAACAAAATTTGTATAGGTAATGCTGGATTTGTCCGAACGTCCGCATCCTAACAAATCAACAGTATATACGGTATGGTCAATTGCCAGTTCGTCTTCAATTTTGCTCCATTCATACCCGGAAGCTCCAGGTAAAGTGTCATGAATCAAAAGAATCGGTGACCCAGTTCCCTTTTTGGTATAATAAATGTTCCCAAAGCGCCATTCAAAGTAATTGTCATTAGAAATGTGGAGCATCTGTTTTAATTGTGCAGCAGTAGCAATCGTGTGGTTAATGAAATGAACAGCAACAGTTGCGCCGGTCATCAGAGCAGCAAATGTAAGAAATTTGTGCTTGTTTTTACTCATTTTCGGCCTCCTTTATCAAGCATAACAAGTGATTAGCCTGCTAAAATTATATACCCATATTATACCGCGATACTGTCTGTTTTACAAGAAAATATGATGCGAAAAAAAGAACCATATGGATTGATGATGTTACTGTTCACTCCGTTCACAGCAACACGCTTCGCGATGCACAGAATTTATGCTAATCGCATAAATTCGCGCAGTATGTCTCGGGTTTTCTGTGACCTTCACTCACAAAAAACACCTCGCGGGATATTACCAGTGAACAGTAACTTGATGATTACTGTTCACACATCACAATCCCGCGAGGTGTTTTGGCATGAATGTGCCAAAATCCCGAGACATACAAGCCAAAATTCCATTGCCGCAGGCAATCTGGAATTTTGGCTGCGTTACTGAGAACGGAGTGAACAGTAACGATTGATGGAAAAAGAAAATGTCAATCACCACAAAATATACAATATTTATGTTAAAAATAATGTGTTTTTTTATGTTTCACGTGAAACATTATGTGGCATGATTAAAATAAAAGTGTTATAATAAACATGCATATGCCTGTTGGCATTATAAAAAATAATGTAACAGGCAAAATAGGAATAACTACAATTAAAACCTCATAAAGGAGGAATGAAGTTGGGAAGAATTATAGCAGTTGCTAATCAGAAAGGCGGAGTTGGAAAGTCAACAACTGCAATTAATCTTTCAGCATGTCTTGCAGAAAAAGGGAAAAAGGTTCTCGCAATTGATATGGATCCACAGGGAAATACTACCAGTGGTTTCGGCGTTGATAAGAACGGCATAGAAAATACATTGTATGAACTTTTGCTTGGAGAGGCAGAAACGAAAGACACGATTGTAAAAGATGTTGTTGAGAATCTTGACCTGATTCCATCTAATATTAATCTTTCCGGTGCAGAAATCGAGCTGGTAGGAATCGATGATAAAGAATTTATCTTAAAGGGAATTACAGATAAGCTTCGACGTAAATATGATTACATAATACTGGATTGTCCGCCGTCATTAAATATGCTGACGATCAATGCATTAACCGCAGCTACATCTGTATTAGTGCCGATCCAGTGTGAATATTATGCGCTGGAGGGACTTTCACAGCTGATTCATACCATTGATCTGGTAAAAGAAAGACTGAATAAACGTCTGAAAATGGAAGGCGTAGTATTCACAATGTATGACGCAAGAACAAACCTGTCTCTGCAGGTAGTGGAAAACGTAAAAGAGAATTTAAATCAGAATATTTATAAAACAATTATTCCACGTAATGTAAGACTGGCGGAGGCTCCAAGCTATGGACAGCCGATTAATATCTATGATCCGAGATCAGCAGGAGCAGAAAGCTACAGGCTTCTGGCAGAGGAAGTGCTCAACAGGGAGGATAATTAATGGCAGGAAGAAAAAACGGTCTTGGCAGAGGCTTAGATGCATTTTTTCCAGACAGAACATCTGTTGTCAAAGAACCTGCCAGAAAGACAACAACCAAAACAGTTAAAACAGAGAAGAAATCTGACGTAGCTGAAAAACAGACAAACCCTACTGTTGCAAAGAAGCAAACAGCAGATTCGAAAACAGGGGCAATGATCGTAAAGATCTCAAGTGTAGAGCCGAATATGGATCAGCCACGTAAACAGTTCGATGAAGATGCACTCATGGAACTGTCTGAGTCTATTAAACAGTACGGTGTACTCCATCCGCTTCTCGTGTCTGATAAAAAGGACTACTATGAAATAATTGCAGGTGAAAGACGCTGGAGAGCGGCAAAGCTTGCTGGACTGACAGAGATTCCTGTAATTGTTAAAGAGTTTTCTGAGCAGGAATTAGTAGAAATTTCCCTGATTGAGAATATTCAGCGGGAAGATTTAAACCCTGTGGAAGAAGCGATGGCATATAAACGACTGATTGATGAATTTCATCTGAAACAGGATGAAATCGCAGAGCGTGTAGGGAAGAGCAGAACAGCAGTAACAAATGCAATGAGACTTCTCAAACTCAGTGAAAAAGTGCAGCAGATGCTGATTGATGAGATGATCACTGCCGGTCATGCCAGGGCAATCCTTTCGATAGCAGATAAGGAAAAGCAGGAATCAATTGCAATGAAGGTTTTTGACGAGAAATTAAGTGTTCGTGAAACAGAAGCGCTTGTAAAACGTATGCTGGAGCCGCCAAAAACAGCAAAGAAGAGCAAATTCAGTTCTGCTGAGGATGCAATATATGAGAGTCTGGAAGAAAAAATGAAAAGTATCATGGGTACCAGAGTCCAGATTCACAGAAAGAAAAATGACAAAGGTAAAATTGAAATTGAATATTATTCCAAGGATGAACTGGAAAGAATCATAGATCTTTTCGAATCCATTGGTTAGGAGTGACAGTAATATGAGTGGCATTTTTGAAAATCTTGGAATTGATTCCGGGATCATCATTATTATACTGCTGATTCTTACTATCTTCCTGCTGGTAAGGAATATCAGTATGAATATGCGCCTGAGCCGTCTGGAACGTAAATATAAGACGTTCATGAAAGGTTCAGATGCACAGTCTCTGGAAAAAGTATTCGTTAGAAAATTCGCTCAGATAGATAAGCTCTATGATGCGAAGGAAGAACATGATCATGATCTTCTTTTTATCAAAAAGAATCTTGATAAAATGTTTAATAAATATGGCGTAGAAAAGTATGACGCATTTGATGATGTAGGTGGAAAGTTAAGTTTTGCGCTGGCTTTGCTGGACAAAGAGAACACAGGCCTTATCTTAAATGCAGTACACAGCCGGGACAATTGTTTTTTGTATATGAAAGAAATTGTAAAAGGCGAATCCTACGTTATGCTCAGCCAGGAAGAAGTAGAGGCACTTCGTAAGGCAGTGAATTTTGGACTGGATAATATTGAAGAATAAAGTTTTTTAAAAGTTACTGTGAACGGAGTGAACAGTAATGTTTAAAAGTTGAAAACAAGAGCATACTAAAAGAGAATCTGTTTTGTGCAGGAATGCACATGATATGATAAATTGATATCAGGGGGAAAGTTGTTGCCAGATTTTACCCTGACATCATTACATAATGTAATAGAATATTTCAGGAGGAACAAGATGTTAGATATTAAATTTGTGAGAGAAAATCCGGAAGTTGTAAAACAGAATATCCGCAACAAATTTCAGGATAATAAACTGGAATTAGTGGATAAAGTTCTGGAACTGGACAAAGAGAATCGCGAAATCAAACAGGAAGTAGAAGCTCTTCGTGCAGAGAGAAATAAAATTTCCAAACAGATCGGTGCACTGATGGCACAGGGAAAGAAAGAAGAAGCTGAAGAAGTAAAGAAACAGGTAGCTGCTTCCGGAACCCGTATTGAAGAACTTTCCACAAGAGAGAAAGAGGTAGAGGAAGAACTTCTCAAAGATATGATGGTAATTCCGAATATCATTGATCCATCTGTACCGATCGGTAAAGATGACAGCGAGAACGTAGAAATAGAGAAGTTTGGTGAACCGGTTGTTCCGGATTTTGAAGTGCCATATCATACAGAAATTATGGAAAACTTTGATGGAATCGATCTTGACAGTGCAAGACGTGTTGCGGGAAATGGTTTCTACTATTTAATGGGAGATATCGCAAGACTTCACTCAGCAGTAATCTCCTATGCACGTGACTTCATGATAAACAGAGGTTTTACTTACTGTGTACCTCCTTTTATGATCAGAAGCAATGTTGTAACAGGTGTAATGAGTTTTGCTGAAATGGATGCCATGATGTATAAGATTGAGGGTGAAGATTTATACCTGATCGGAACAAGTGAACATTCCATGATCGGTAAATTTATCGATCAGATCATTCCTGAGGAAGAACTTCCGAAAACTCTTACAAGCTATTCTCCATGTTTCCGTAAGGAAAAAGGTGCTCATGGACTTGAGGAGAGAGGCGTTTACCGTATTCATCAGTTTGAAAAACAGGAAATGATCGTTGTCTGCAGACCGGAAGAGAGTCCGATGTGGTTTGATAAATTATGGCAGAATACAGTAGATCTGTTCCGTTCTCTGGATATTCCGGTTCGTACACTTGAGTGCTGCTCCGGTGACCTGGCAGACCTGAAAGTAAAATCTCTTGACGTAGAGGCATGGTCTCCACGTCAGAAAAAATATTTCGAGGTAGGAAGCTGTTCAAACCTTGGTGATGCACAGGCACGTCGTCTTAAGATCCGTGTAAACGGAAAAGATGGTAAGAAATATCTTGCACATACATTAAATAATACTGTTGTAGCACCGCCTAGAATGTTGATCGCATTCCTGGAGAATAACCTGAATGAAGACGGTTCTGTAAGTATTCCTAAAGCTCTGCAGCCATACATGGGTGGTATGACAAAGATTGAGAAAAAGCACGCTTAATGGAGGGTGAGCTTTTTCAGGGAGGTGTTCTTATGCACAGTTATCTGAGGGCAGTTGGTTTTTCCAGGATCACCAAAAGAAGCAGTATCAGACAGATCATTACGGATGTGGTTGAAACTTATGATGAGAAAACGGTCATAGAGAACTACCCTGATGGTATGTTTGCAGAGTTTTCCAAGAATTATGGATGCGATTGTGGAATTACTGTCTGCGGGCAGTATGATGAAAACAACGTATTTTATCCGGATTATTATTTTCCTTTTTTTCGCGGAACAGGCATTACAACACAGGAGAGTGTTGTGATAGAAAGACATGCAGACAAAGAATCTTTTGCAGGTGCCTGTGACGATTTGAGAATTGGGGTTACTTTAATTTTCTATCTTCAGAATGCTGCTGAGTATCTGCAACAGCGTGAAAAAGGCAACATACTTCCGGGTGGCCAGCCTTTAACCCTTTCCGGGCTGGCCAGGGAAGGAAAAATCCTTTTTCCTGTAGAGAAAGATAAAGAAGCAGTAAAAGCAGAACGTGAACTGACAAAGAACAGAAATCATCTCATTGCAGCCGCCAGAAACGGTGATGAAGAGGCTATGGAGAGCCTCACGATGGAGGATATGGATACATATTCCATGATTTCTCAGCGTATAGTTACAGACGATATTTTTTCTATAGTGGATTCCTATTTCATGCCATATGGAATTGAATGTGATCAATATAGTATCATGGGTGAGATTCTGGATTTTATGACATTCAAGAACATTATAACAGGAGAAGAAATCTGCCAGCTTACATTAGACTGTAATGATATGCAGTTTGATGTTTGTATCAATAAGAATGATTTGCTGGGGGAGCCAAAGATCGGACGTAGATTCAAAGGAATCATATGGCTCCAGGGACAGTTGCACTATTAATTAAAATGATTTAAGATGGCATGGACGAATATTTCGCCCATGCTATCTTGAGTTTTACAAGAATATGTTTCACGTGAAACATGCTTATAGCAATCCACTTGACGAGGAAATGCTATAGAAATATACATTTCACGCCGAATATTTGCAATTCATTCCATGGGTAAGAAAAGAATGAATTCCTATGATATACTTGGAGCAGGCAAGGTGGAAAACTGAAAAAAGGAAGGTGATATTATATGAAAAACAAATTATGGAAACAATGGATGATAAGTGGGGTTCTGGTTTCTGTAATGGTTGTATCATGCGGGGTATCTGTAAGTGTACAGGCAGAAGAAACAACAGAGACAGAAGAAGCAGCAGAAACCGATTCCTCTACTGAAAGTGAAGATGATCTGCAGATTCTTTTTGATCAGGCAGTTGAAGATGCGATGATTGCTGAGGATGGTGAGATTCTTCCGGTAGTAAGCCTGGATGAGGGAGAGCCTTATGCAGTTTATAATGAAGAGGGAAGAGTTCTTCTATATACATTCCATAAATATCCGGACAGTTATCTGGATGGCACTGATGTGAAACTGGAATGGGGAAATGTATGGACATTTACAGGTGGTGAACTGGAAGACTGGTATCAGGAAAATAAAGAGGGTGTAACAGACTGGCAGACAAGAATGAAAGAATTGCTTGGTCTGACTCCTGATAATGAATCTAACTATGTTACAGCTATGTGGGTAAAACCGGAAGATGTTTTTCGTCCGGCATATATTTCGGATATTGGAACAGTAGAAATGACAGATTCATTCTCCGAAGATGTTGATGCGGATTATAAAGCATGGTTTGATGCGAACATTATTTCCAGCTATTATGATGGCGAATATCCATGGACAAGATTGGGATATACTTATGACTGGGCGGATAATGGACAGGCTTACGGGTTGTCTGAGTTTATCGTTAAACAGGATAGTGATGTAAAAGTAGCATATACTGTTGAACTGGGTGAGATGATTCAAAAGCTGGAAGATAATACATGGAATCCGGAAGCAGAAAATTAGATAAGAAAAGCCAGATTGCACTTGTAATTTTCTTTGAAATATAGTATATTAGTTACTGTTCATACACCATTATTCCTCGAGGTATTTTTGCAAAAATATGCCAAAGTCCCGAGACATACAAGCCAAAATCCCATTGTCGCAGGTAATCTGGAATGAATTTTGGTTAAGTTACTGAGAACGGAGTGAACAGTAACTTATATTATGGGTGTTGATTAAATGTCCATATAGCTCAGCTGGATAGAGCACTCGCCTCCTAAGCGAAAGCCGAGGCATTCCCCAAAGGGAAAAAATGAAAAACAACTTTCAGTTCAAATCTATTCTGAAAAATGCCAAAGGTGACAACAAAGCATTCCCCAAATTGGGGAACGTTCTAATGTTACCAAATCAAAAAAATCTGTAGATTGACAACTCGAAATAGAGTTGATAATCTTATATATGGCCGAAGGGAAAAATCCCAGAAACCCAGTAAAATCAAGGGTTTGCGGCATGTGTCGTCATAGCTCAGCTGGATAGAGCACTCGCCTCCTAAGCGAGGGGTCGGAGGTTCAAATCCTCTTGGCGACGGGCTTCAAAGCGTTCGAAAATGTTAGCTGGATTAGCTGACAGCGAACGCTTTTGTTATTTTCTAATCACGTTCGTGACACAAAATTCCATTCAAAATGATCAATTTCCAGCTAACGAAATCCGATTTTTGTTAGCTGACAGCTAATCAAAATTACCGGTTTGCAAACATGGGTTTTAAGAAGTTCAGCTAACATTTGGGTTCTGCTCTGTTGTCACCCCTTATTTGGGAATGTAAATCAGAGAAAAGGCGAGAAAAGAAACAAACTCTCCCAAACTTGCAAACATGAATTAGCTGAAACAGTATTCAATTCTATTAGCTACAGCTAATGGTTAAACAGCAATGTCTGTTTGGAACTTTTCTAACTAAAAAAGTTCCAGGCAGGCATTTTTTAGTTCCTGAATCCTGGAGGAAAGGAGTCAAGATGACTGAACCAAACAGACAATCAGAAGAAAACGAAGAAAGAATCATAGAAATTGAGATTGAGCGTCTTCGACCGTTCAAAGAGCATCCGTTTCAGGTGAAAGATGATAAGGAAATGTTTCTTTTGCAGGAAAGCATTGAGAAGTATGGAATATTAAATCCGCTGATCGTCAGACCGGTACCGGATGGATACTATGAGATCATATCCGGCCACAGAAGAAAACATGCTGCGGAGAAACTGGGATACCGAAAAGTACCGGTGATCATCCGGGTATTAAGTGAAGATGATTCCATTTTAAGTATGGTGGATTCTAATCTTCACAGAGAACGGATCAGCTACAGCGAAAAAGCTTTTGCTTACAAACTGAAGAATGACGTACTAAAAAGAAAAAGTGGTCGAAAAAAGAGCCAAGTTGACCACAAAACACCAAGAAAACGATCGATAGATATTATCAGTGAGGATTGTGGTGATAGCCCAAAACAAGTGCAGCGTTATATATCACTGACAAAGCTTATACCGGAAATGTTGCAGAAACTGGATGATGAGATTATTTCTTTTTGTCCGGCTGTAGAGATAGCTGCATTAAGTGAAAAAGAGCAAAAGGAACTGCTTGTAGCAATGGAGTATGCACAGGCAATCCCGTCACTCTCACAGGCCCAGAGAATCCGGCAACTGAGTAAAGAAAAGCAGTTGTCACTGGAAAAGATGGAAGAAATCATGTGTGAAGTGAAAAAGGGTGAAATCACAAGAGTAGCTTTCACAAACGAACAGCTACATAAGTATTTTCCGAATTCCTATACACCGGCAATGATGAAACGGGAAATATTGGCACTACTAAAATTATGGAAAAAAGAATCATGGGAAAGTTAAAGGAGGAAGCAATCATGTGTAAAGTTATATCCGTAGTAAACCAGAAAGGTGGCGTCGGAAAGACCACCACAACCGTAAATGTAGGCATTGGACTGGCAAGAGAAGGTAAGAAAGTGTTGCTGATCGACGCGGATCCACAGGGAAGTTTAACCGCAAGTCTTGGATATGAGGAACCGGATGATCTTCGCATCACACTGGCAACGATCATGATGGATGTCATCAACGAAGAAGAAATCTCTTTGGAAGATGGGATCTTACATCACCAGGAAAATGTAGATCTTCTCCCGGCAAATATTGAGCTTTCCGCACTGGAAGTAACGATGGGAAATGTTATGAGCAGAGAAATGATCATGAAAGAATATATCGATGCGATAAGATGCCGATACGATTATATCCTGATCGACTGTATGCCAAGCCTTGGTATGATGACAATCAATGCACTGGTCTCTTCCGATTCCGTGCTGATACCTGTACAGGCCGCATATCTGCCGGTGAAAGGACTTCAGCAGCTGATCAAGACCATTCTTACAGTAAAGAAAAGGCTGAACCGGAAACTGGCGATTGAGGGCATTCTCCTGACTATGGTAGATTTTAGAACCAATTACGCAAGGGACATTGCATCGAGAGTACATACAACCTACGGAAGCCAGATAGAAGTATTTGAAAATGTGATTCCGATGTCCGTAAAAGCAGCTGAGACCAGTGCAGAGGGAAAAAGTATCTACATGCACTGTCCGAAAGGAAAAGTTGCTGAGGCATATATGAAATTGACACAGGAGGTTTTGAATAATGAAAAATAGAAGTGGCGAAAAGATTAAACTGGCTAGTATTGATGAATTGCTTGGTGTGGTAAATGAAGAGTCAGCAATGGAGATAGAGATCAGTAAGATCCATCCGTTTAAGAATCATCCGTTCAAGGTTCTGGATGATGAAAAGATGCAGGACCTGGTAGAAAGCGTAAAGATCAATGGAGTGCTGACACCGGTACTGCTTCGCATGGATGAAAATGAAGAATATGAAATGGTATCCGGCCATAGAAGAATGCATGCAGCACAGCTTGCAGGACTTACGACTATTCCGGCAATCGTAAGAGAATTATCGGATGATGATGCCATTGTGGCTATGGTGGACGCTAACATTCAGCGAGAGGAACTGTTGCCGAGTGAGAAAGCTTTTGCTTACAAAATGAAACAAGAGGCCATGAAACACCAAGGTTCTCGAACAGACTTGACTTTGGGACAAAATGTCCCAAAGTTCAAAAGAACAACGGAAGCAATTGCGGATGGGACAGGTGAAAGTTATAAACAGATTCAGCGTTACATTCGACTGACAGAGTTAATTCCGGAACTTCTTGATCTGGTAGATAGCAAGAAGCTTCAGTTCACGGTTGCCGTAGATATCTCCTACATCGATAAGGAAGTACAAGAATGGATTTACGAATATATTAGTGACACTGGATTTATTAAGCCAAAGCAGATTGCAGCACTCAGAAATCAGCTGAATGATGGACCGATCAATCAGATCCAGATGTTATCGATTTTTAATAACTGTGTGATGGCAAAGAAGATATCCCGGTCTCTCACCTTCTCAGAAAAGAAACTAACAAAGTATTTTCCAGATGATTATACAGCCAAAGATATGGAGCAGGTGATTGAATCATTATTAGAAAAATGGATGCAGGAACAGTCCTGTTAAGGATAGAAAAAGCTAAGAAAACAAAGTCAAAGAAGTTTAAAAAGAGGACTTCTTAGCAGAAAATGAAAGGAGGAAACTATGGAGAAAAAAATGACATTTAATTATTTTTACGGTACCGAAGCTGATCAGTTCAGCTTCTACCGCATACCAAAAGCATTATTTACAGACAGTTATTTTAAAGATTTATCGAGCGATGCTAAAATTTTATATGGACTGATGTTGGATCGAATGTCTCTTTCCATCAAGAATCAGTGGTTTGACGACAAAAACAGAGCATATATCTACTTTTCCATCGAAGATATCATGGAATTACTGAACTGTGGCAGAAATAAAGCCATTAAATCCATGAGAGAACTGGATGACGAAACAGGAATTGGTCTGATTGAGAAACGCAGACAGGGATTTGGAAAGGTGAAAGTTATCTACGTGAAAACCTTTATGCCTGAGAAAACAGATGAGAAAAAATTTGGAGAGGAATTAAAGAAGTTTAAAAAACAAACTTCTGTGGAAAATGAGAAATCTACAGAAGTTTACAATTCAAACTTCATGAAGTCCCAAAATCAAACTTCTAGAAGTCTCGAAAACAAACTTCAAGAAGTTTACATTTCAAACCCTAATAATACTAATCTTAGTGATACTGAAATGAATGATAATAAATCTAATCATATCATATCTGTGGATGAGAAAAGATTTGATAGCGATAACCGCTCTGAGGATTATCAGGCTTATGAAAACCTTGTCAAAGAGACCATTGATTATGAATCACTGGAAGTAACCCATCATGACGATATGCGACAGGTAGATGAAATCGTGAACCTGATCGTAGAAACTGTGATGTGTAAAAATGACAAGATCTTGATTGCCAGCAACTGGTATCCGGCATCACTGGTGAAGAAAAAATTTCTGATGCTGACCTATTCACATATCGAGTATGTCTTACACTGTATGCGTGGTAACACCACAAAGGTGAAGAACATCAAGAAATATTTATTAGCAGCCCTGTTTAATGCACCGTCAACGATGAACGGGTATTATCAGGCAGAGGTGAACCATGATATGCCAGGACTGGTAAGATAGGAGGTGTACATGTTTATTTTAAAACTTGCTGGGAAGATATTATTACTGCCGGTATGGCTGATTCTTTTTGTGATCGGCCTGGCAGTGAAGATGACAGTACAGACTTATGCGGTTGTCAGAGGGATCCTTGGGTTTATATTCACTTTGTTGATTATAGCGACTGCATACTGTTATCATGACTGGGTACAGGTTGCATTTCTATTTTCGCTGAGTGTAATTCTGTATCTGATCCTGTTTGCAGGAGTATTCGTGGACACTGTACTGGACATGACAAGAGAACGTCTTATTGATTTTATTATATCGTGAGGAGGATATGAAAATGAGCGAAAACAATGATTATATTCAGTTACCACCACTAAAAAAAGACACACCAGCCGATGTGGTAGCATTTATGTGGGAGTACATGAAAGTACCGGAGGATTCAAGAGAAAAAGTTAAGAATCTGCTTAAAGATGCAAATGAAAATGGAGTAAAAATAAGTCATCAGGCACCAACACTGTATGATGTTGTTCCGAAAGAAGAAATTGCTGAATTTGAAGAGCTTATGCGCAAAACCATAGCTGACATTGTATCAGAAGCCAGTAGCGTTGCCTGTTGGGTGTATGTGCAGAAATATGTGAAGCACAAAACCCTAAACGAAATGCTGCAAGAATTGCCAGACGTAGGTCAATTCATCCTAGCTATGAATACCTGGTTTGAAAAACTGATGGAGAAATAATCTAGGAAAATAGTTTAAAGTTTACATGTTATGATCATGTATGAAGTTGGAACAAAATAAAAGATTGTGCTATATTATTGTTCAAGAAAAAAACTCATTGACATATTTTAATCTATTTAGGAGGATAAACGATCATGTGTACAGCAGCAACTTATAAAACAAAAGATTTTTACTTTGGACGAACCCTCGATTATGAATTCTCTTATGGTGATCAGATAGTAATTACACCACGTAATTATGCGTTTAATTTTCGCCATGTTGGCGATATGAAAAATCATTATGCAATTATTGGAATGGCTCATGTTGCAGAGGATTATCCTTTGTATTATGATGCTATGAATGAAAAAGGAGTGGCAATGGCAGGACTGAATTTTGTCGGAAATGCTGTTTATGCCGCGATTAAGCCAGATGTGGAAAATATTGCACAGTTTGAATTTATTCCGTGGATTTTAAGCCAGTGTTCTTCTTTAGTTGAAGTTCGCGAGCTTCTTGAACGAATTAATATTGTTAATACTCCTTTCAGCGAGCAATTGCCATTAGCACAATTACACTGGATCATTTCTGATGAGAATGAGTCAATTACGGTAGAATCTATGTCAGATGGTTTGCATATTTATGATAATCCAGTAGGAGTGCTTACGAATAATCCGCCATTTCCACAGCAGATGTTTCAACTAAATAATTATATGCATTTATCTCCTAAACAGCCCAGAAATACTTTCTGCGAAAATTTGGCTCTTGATGCATATAGTAGAGGTATGGGAGGATTAGGTCTTCCGGGAGATCTCTCATCTTCCTCACGCTTTGTACGTGTAGCTTTTACAAAGGTAAATGCAATTTCAGGTGAATCAGAGGAAGAAAGCGTTAGCCAATTCTTCCACATTCTCGGATCTGTGGATCAGCAACGAGGATGTTGCGAAGTAGCGGATGGAAAATATGAAATCACATTGTATACGTCGTGTTGTAATGTTACAAAAGGTATTTATTATTACAATACTTATGAAAACCATCAGATCAGTGCAGTAGATATGCATGTAGAAAATCTGGATAGTGATAAAATGATTTGTTATCCAGTAATTCAAGGAGAACGAATCAACTATCAAAATAAATAATGTTTTGAAATCAGGGATGAGGTAGAAAGGAAAGTTCCATGACAAAAGATGAAGTAAAAAAACTCAGGATGAACAGTCCGGAATCACTACAGTTTTTAAATAATGCTACAAAATTTTATAATTTAATGATGATGTATCGTTGTGCTATTCGGGAGATACAAACTAAACTTGAGGTTTTGGATGATGAATTTTCAGTTGAGAACAATCGAAATCCTATTTCTTTTATAAAAACAAGAATTAAGAAGCCCAATAGTATTTACGATAAACTGCAGAAGATGGGATATGAATTTACAACAGAAAATATACAGACATATCTCAATGATGTAGCAGGCGTTCGAATAGTTTGTGCGTTTATTGACGATATTTATATGATATCAGATTTGATTACCCAACAGGATGATATTAAAGTTATTGAAATAAAAGATTATATAAAAAATCCAAAATCGAATGGTTATCGAAGCTATCATATGATTGTTGAAATACCAGTATTTTTTGCTAAGGGTAAAACACCTATGCGTGTAGAATTACAGATTCGAACCAATGGTATGGATTTCTGGGCAACATTGGAACATCAACTTCGCTATAAAAAAGGAATTGAAGAAATGCCTGGCTATGATGAGATAAGTGAAGAATTACTTCATTCTGCAAGAGCTATCATTGAAGCAGATAATGAAATGCAGAGAATAAAAGACAAAATTGGTATGTTCCACGAAATTTAGGGAGAAAACTGAGCAAGTAGGAAGGTGGAATATATATGAAACAAGATACTTTAGAGGGCAAAGCAAAAACAAAAAATGGGGTAAAACGGCTGTGTTTTTCCATAATCTGCATTCTTCTGGAAGTGATTTTTATTATTACTATCGTAACACGCTTGAATGAATATGCAGAAATCATAAATTTATTTACAAGGATTTTGAGTGGGATCTTGGTTTTGGGATTGTACGCATCAAATAAGACATCCTCTATGAAAATGCCTTGGATCATCTTAATTCTAATTTTCCCAATTATGGGTGTAGGCCTGTATTTGTTGATTGGTTTGAATGGTGGCACACATAAAATGCGTGAGCGATATGCAGAAATTGATAGCAAATTGTTACCAATGCTTCCGGACAGTCAGGAGTGTTTGAGCAAAATAAAAGAAACAATTCCGAAAGCAGGAAATATAGCAAGTTACATACAAAGAAATTCGCAGTATCCAATCTATCAGAATACGGATATTGTGTATTTTGATGAAGCAGTGAAAGGATTAGAGGCACAGCTTAAGGATTTGGAGAAAGCACAGAAGTTTATCTTTATGGAATATCATGCGATAGAAGACGCTGAAGCATGGCATAAGATTCAAGATGTTCTGGAAGAGCGAGTAAAAGCAGGTGTGGAAGTTAGAGTATTCTACGATGATATGGGTTCTATAGGCTTTATTAACACAGATTTTGTGAAAAAGATGGAGGCAATAGGAATTCATTGCCGTGTATTCAATCCGTTTATGCCAGGTTTAAATCTGTTTTTGAACAATCGTGATCATAGAAAAATAACAGTTATTGATGGAAAAGTCGGATTTACAGGTGGATATAATCTAGCAAACGAATATTTTAATTACACACACCCGTATGGACAGTGGAAAGATACAGGTATTCGTTTAGAAGGAGATGCTGTTCAGTCGCTTACGGTGACATTTTTGGAAATGTGGAATGCAGTAAGTGATAAGGATGCTAATGATTCTGATTTTAGTAAATACCTTTTCCACTATGATTATGCGGCACAGCAAACTGGGTTTGTTCAACCTTATGCAGACAGCCCTATGGATAATGAGCAAGTCGGAGAAGAAGTTTATATCAGTATGATAAATAAAGCTGAAAAATATTGTTGGTTTATGACTCCATATCTAATCATAACAGATGAAATGACGCATGCGTTATGTCTGGCTGCTAAGCGAGGGGTAGATGTAAGAATTATCACACCTGGTATCCCTGATAAAAAATTCATTTATAATATAACTCGTTCTTTTTATCATGGATTAGTTAAACATGGTGTTCGTGTTTATGAGTGGACTCCTGGTTTCTGTCATGCAAAAATGAGTGTGGCAGATGACTGTATGGCAACTTGTGGAACAATTAATCTGGATTATCGAAGTTTATATCACCATTTTGAAAACGGCTGTTTTATGGCAGATTGTCAGGCAGTTGTGGAAATAAAAAATGATCTGATAAGAACGATGGGAGAATGTCGTGATGTGACAGACCAATATCAAACCGGACGAAGTGCATATTTGCGACTGGGACAATTATTTATGAGATTATTTGCTGGATTGCTATAAGAATCTGATGAAACGACCTTTCAAAAAAAAGTTGATTTAGAAGTTAACTGTTTTTGAAAGGCCGTTTTTGCTATATCTAACAGTCTGTTGTACAAAGAAGATTTTGCATGGATGAAAAAACAAACCTTGTTGAGGTTAAATTGAGTTTTCCATTGTATTGTATTGCTAATGAATAAGAATAAGAAAAAGAACAGACAATGCTGAATGCACTGGAAACAAGAATATCTGAGTATAGTATGTAAGTTCGTAACAGAATGAAAGGAGCGATTCAAATGAGCAATTTGGAAAATTATATGAAACAGCAAGCAATTTTTTGTGAACAAAATGATAGCATTAGTAAGAATCTGTATTCAGAGTATGGTGTAAAAAGAGGCTTACGAGATGAAAAAGGCCAAGGTGTGTTGACGGGGCTTACAAATATTTCTGATATAAAAGCTTTTGAATATCGTGATGGAGTAAAGAGTCCATGTGATGGCGAGTTATCTTATCGTGGTTATAATATAAAAGATTTAGTAACAGGAAGTAAAGGAAAAAGGTTTGTCTTTGAAGAAGGAGCATATCTTCTTTTATTCGGAGAATTGCCAACTGATACACAGTTAATGGAATTTCAGGGAAGACTATCTGATTGTATGGAACTACCGACTAACTTTACCAGAGATGTCATTATGAAAGCACCTACATCAGATATTATGGGTTCTATGACTCGAAGTATTCTTACATTGGGCTCTTACGATAAGGAAAAAGAAAGTCTTGAAATTCCGAATGTGCTAAGGCAGAGTATGCAGTTGATCGCAGCATTTCCTATGTTAGCAGTATATGCATACCATGCTTATTGTCATTATGAAAAAAACGAAAGTATGTATATTCATAGACCTGAAAAAGATTTATCTATTGCTGAAAATTTCCTGCGCCTATTAAGACCAGATACAAAATTCACAGAACTGGAAGCAAGAGTACTGGATATAGCATTATTGTTACATATGGAACATGGTGGTGGTAACAATTCTACATTCACTACACGGGTAGTAACATCTTCAGGTTCAGATACTTATTCTGTTATTTCAGCAGCAATGTCATCCTTAAAAGGAAAAAAACATGGCGGTGCAAATCTGATGGTAATGAATATGATGGATGATATTAAAAGTCATGTGAAAGATTATGAAGACGAAGAGGAAATTGCATCATATCTGAGTAAGATTTTGAAGAAAGAGGCGTTTGATCAGAAAGGACTTATTTATGGAATGGGACATGCTGTATATTCTATTTCAGATCCGAGAGAAAGGGTGTTCAAAGGCTTTGTAGAACAACTCGCAAGGGATAAAGGACGTGAGAAAGATATGACCCTTTATAACAATATTGAGAAGATTGCACCTAAGTTGATTGCAAAGCAGCGTCAGATATTCAAAGGAGTAAGTCCTAATATAGATTTCTATAGTGGTTTTGTGTATGACATGTTGAATATTCCAAGAGAATTGTACACGCCATTATTTGCGATAGCAAGAATTGCTGGTTGGAGTGCACATCGCCTGGAAGAATTGATAACTACAGATAAGATCATTCGCCCGGCATATAAGAGTCTAGTCAGCAAAAAAGAATATATAGAAAGAGAGGAACGATAATATGGGAGCAGGAACCAGTGCAGAGGAGTTTTTTTTAAAGAGCATCAATGTTGAAAGTATATTTGAATTTGTCGAAAGAACAGATTATTTGTTTCTTTATAGTATAAAGGAATGTGTTGAAAAATCAGACTGTCATGAAGGAGTATATCTTTCAGAAGTGGCAGAATACATGAAATTATCGATTCCAGAAACATCTAAGATGGTAAAAAGTCTTGAAAATAAAGGATATATTATCTGGAAATTAGATGAAAAAAAAGAAAGAACATACCTTGTTTTGACGAACAAGGCAATTGAATTAAGTAATTGTCAGAAAGAAAAAATGATAGAAGCTTATGAAAAAATCATATCGAATATACAAGAAGATGACCTGGCAGTTACACGGTGTACATTGAGAAAAATCCGACAGCTTATGGAAGAAATAAAATAGTGATTAATACAACGGAGTAAGAAAAGCTCCTTCATATATTAGAATAAAAATATGACTGTTTCTTTAAAAAGAAGCCGGTCATATTTTTTTATGAAAAATAAATTTTGTTGAGGTTAAATTGAGATTGACTTTGTATTGTATAAGTATGAAATAAAAAGGAATCAGGTGATGTACAATGAAAAAGCATAAAATATGTAAAATCCTTCTTGTTATACTGGCAATTTTTTTATGTGTGGCTTTTTATGAATTGCTCGGAATCTGCGTTGCATATAAAAAGCAGCCGGAAGTGTCCAATACAACCAAAAAAGAAACAAAAAATGGGTCATGGAACGAATGCAGTGAAAATACAGAACGGGCAGTAATCATAGAAAAGAATCCAGAAGCGCTTTTACAAAGAGTGCGTTTGATCAAGAATGCAAAAAAGGAAATTATTCTTTCTACTTTTGCATTTCAATCCGATGAAAGTGGAAAATTGATTTTAGGAGCACTGCATGATGCGGCAGACAGAGGTGTACATATTCGTCTGTTAGTAGATGGAATGGAGAGCTGGATTGATATGGAAGGAAATCCGTATTTCTATGGATTATCTTCCCATGAGAATGTTGAAATTAAACTGTATAATAAGGCCAATCCGTTGAAACCGTGGAAAATGATGGGTAGAATGCATGATAAATATTTGATTGCAGATGGAAAGAGATATATTCTTGGGGGAAGAAATACATACAATTATTTCCTGGGTGATTTTCCGGGACATAAAAACTATGACAGAGACGTGTTAGTGGTTTGCGATGAACCTGAGAAAGAAAATTCAGTTAACCAGTTGTCAGAGTATTTTGAAACCATATGGAATCAGGAAGACAGTGGTTATTTTCATAACAATAAAAAACTGGCAAATAGAAAATCTGTAAAGAACGCAGTTTTAGAGTTGCAGAACAGCTATCAGAAATATTTTGAAGAGAATAAGGAAAGAATCTGCGAGACCGATTATACGGACGAAACTTTTGAGACAGAAAAGATTACATTAGTGTCAAATCCTATTCACACAGGTTCCAAAGAACCAGTAGTGTGGTATCAGTTGGGAGAATTGATGAAAAATGCAAAAAATCGTGTGAAGATCCACACGCCATATATTATCTGTAATGATATGATGTATAATACATGGGAGGAGATTGCAGAGAACGTTTCAGATTTTTCTATCATGACAAATTCAGTTGCGAATAATGGGAATCCATTTGGGGCTGCCGATTATGCGAAAAACAGAAATAGAATCTTAAGTACAGGAATTAATATCTGGGAATATGAAGGCGGTTATTCATACCACGGAAAAAGTATTCTCATTGACGACGATCTGTCTGTAATCGGTTCCTTTAATATGGACATGAGAAGTGCATATCTGGATACGGAACTGATGCTTGTAATTCGCAGTAAAGATATTAATAAACAGTTGGAAGAGGGCATGATGGAATATGAAAAAGTGTCCCGCCAGATATTAGAAGGCGGAACTTATAATGATCCATATCATGTAGAGCCAATCGAATTAACAAAGAAACGTCAGAGAAAAATATTTTTGGTACAGCATCTGCTTGGATGGGCAAGGTATCTGTTTTAATAAGGAGGAAGGAAAACGTGTTTCAAATATTGATTGTAGAAGATGATAAAGAATTAAGCCAGCTATTCCAAAAAGTGCTTGAGAAGAATGGATATCAAGTCAAAAGTGCATCGGATGGAGCACAGGCATTAGAAGTATTGGATAAGGAATATATTGATCTGATCATTTCTGATATTATGATGCCGGTTATGGATGGCTATGAACTGGTGTCAGAACTTCGTTCAGCAGGATATCAGATACCAGTGCTTATGATCACTGCGAAAGGTTCCTTTGATGATATGCGCCAGGGATTTCTTTCGGGAAGTGACGATTATATGGTAAAACCGGTAAATGTGAATGAAATGGTTTTAAGAGTCGGAGCACTGCTTCGCCGTGCACAGATACTGAATGAACACAAAATTGTGATCGGTTCAACAGAGTTTGATTATGATGCAATGACGGTTACAACTGATAAGGAAAGTCTTGTTTTGCCTAAAAAAGAATTCCTGCTTTTATATAAGCTTGCAGCTTCGCCAGGCAGAACATTTACAAAACAACAGTTGATGGATGAAGTATGGGGATACGAGACGGAGGCAGACCCACATACGATAGAGGTACATATAGGAAGAATCAGAGAGCGTTTTAAAGATAACCCTGATTTTGAAATCGTAACAATGCGTGGAATTGGATACAAGGTGGTGAAAAAATAATGGAACAAAAGAAAGAAAAAGGATTGCGGATCCGGTCCTGTCTGACTGGTGCAATCTGGCTGGCACTTGTATTTTCAACAGTCATATCTGCTTTATTATTTGCTTTTTTGAATCATTTTTTTAATCTGCCGGGCAGCATACCTGTGCTTGGCTGGCTTTTGATTTTTAATACATTGATTGCAGGGCTGATCACTTCCTTTATTAATGCAAAGTTACTGGAACCAATTACCAGACTTAGTAAAGCAATGAAGAAAGTTTCTCAGGGAGATTTTGAACAGCATTTGGAAACGAACAGCCGTATAGCAGAAGTTGGAGAATCTTATCAAAGTTTTAACGTTATGACAAAAGAACTTCGTGCAACAGAGGTGCTGCAGATGGATTTTGTATCTAATGTTTCTCATGAGTTTAAGACCCCGATTAATGCCATTGAAGGATATACAATGCTGCTTCAGGGAGAAGAACTGTCTCAGGATCAAGAGGAATATGTAGAAAAAATCTTATTTAACACCCAAAGACTTTCCGGATTGGTTGGTAATATTTTGCTGTTATCCAAGTTAGAGAATCAGAATATACCAATGAAAAAAACAGAATATCGTCTGGATGAACAGATCCGCCAGGCATTTCTTTCATTGGAAACAAAATGGACAGAAAAAGAAATTGGTTTTCAGGTAGAATTGGAGGAAGTTAAATATACTGGGAATGAAGGACTTTTTATGCATATCTGGATAAATCTTTTGGATAATGCGATTAAGTTCAGCCCTTCAAAGGGGACAATTACGATGTTTCTGAAACAAGAACAGGATTCTGTTAAGTTCATTCTGGAAGATGAAGGACCAGGAATAGAGGATGATGTAAAATCCAGAATATTTGACAAGTTCTATCAGGTAGATGGATCTCATAAAGCAGAAGGAAATGGCCTAGGTCTTGCACTTGTAAAACGGATTGTAGATAGTGCCGGAGGAACAATCAAAGCAGAAAACCGTGAATATGGTGGATGCAGATTTGTTATAGAGCTGCCAAAGCAGAAAGATGAGATTATATAGTTTTAAGATAAATTAGAAGATGGGAGGATTTATATGACATTTTATCAGGAGTTGCAGTTAAATCAGACAGGTTCTAAAAACCTGTTGAAAAAGAGTGAAACACTAAAAGAAAAATTATATCATATGTGGGTATATCTGGTGAAGATAGCTGTTACAATGGCATTTTGTTTTTTCTTTGTTAGTATTTTCAGCATCCTATTTGGAAATGAGAACAGCATTGTAGGTGTAGTAGTCTTATTATGTCTCATGGTGTTTAGAAATGCGGATCTGGGGATCCACACCGGACAATCTACGATGCTTTTGGCTTTGTTCTTTGTAATTATGACTGTATGTCCGCATTTAGCAAATCAGTTTTCACCGGTATTGGGAATGCTGTTAAATATTGCGGCACTGGCTGTGTTGATTCTGTTCGGATGCCATAATCCATTCATGTTTAATCAATCTACATTGGTTCTTGGGTATCTGCTGCTATATGGTTATGATGTTACGGGAAAAAGCTATCAGATGCGATTAGTCGGAATGGCTTTAGGTGCAGCACTTACCTGCTTCGTATTTTATCGAAATCATAAAAACAGAACTTATAAAAGAAATCTGAAAGATCTGATACAAGAATTTGATATCACTTCTTCCAGAACAAAATGGCAGATATGTCAGATTTTATGCGTACCGATTGTCCTTTGCATTGCAGAACTTTGTAATATGCCACGTGCAATGTGGGCTGGTATTGCGGCCATGTCCACGATTTTGCCGTTTATGGAAGATATGCACTACAGAGTCCGTAAAAGGATTGTCGGAAATATTGCAGGTGTTATATGTTTTACAGTATTATATTTTCTGCTTCCTTCGTCAATCTATGCATATATAGGAATTCTTGGTGGAATCGGTGTAGGATTTTCAGCACAATATGGCTGGCAGGCAGTATTTAACACATTTGGTGCTTTAGCCATTGCTGCAGAGACTTATGGACTACAAGGAGCGGTTAGTCTTAGAGTGATTCAAAATGTTTTTGGTGTTGTGTTTGCTTTAGCATTTTGTGTTATATTTTATTGGTTTATGTCTAAAAAAAAGGAAAGTGAGGTGACCGTACATGCAGAGTGAAGTGAATCAGGAAGAAAATTTGAATAGAATTATTACGGTTCCTAATCTTCTTTCTTTTTTTCGGCTTTGTCTGATTCCGGTAATTATATGGAGTTATTGTGTAAAGAAAAATCCTCTGTTAGCTGGTGAAATCTTATTGCTGTCTGGTCTTACGGATCTTGCTGATGGATATATCGCAAGAAGATTCCATAGAATTAGTAATTTAGGAAAAATACTTGATCCGGTGGCTGATAAGCTGACACAGGCAGCGATGTTAATCTGTCTGTTTACTCGTTTTCCGCATGTGCTTCTTTTAATCGTAATAATGGCAGGTAAGGAGCTGTATATGGTAGTCAGTGGATGTCTTGTGATACAAAAGACAGGAAAAGTACATGGTGCAGACTGGCATGGAAAGATAGTAACCTTTTTATTATATGGAACTGCAGCGGTGCATATTATATGGTTCCACATTACACCGATGGTATCAGATCTGTTGATTGGTTTGTGCGCTATAATGATGGTCATATCGGTTGCTCTGTATATTATCCAGAATACCAGGACTCTTAAGGGAGAGACTGTATAAGCAATTTTATATTGCAATGACTAGAAAAATATTTAGGAGAATATTGATGAGATAAAGAAGGATAAAAACTTAACCTGGATAGAATCAGAACAGATAATTTTTGCATGGCTGGATAAAGACAATCAGGTTACTCCGTTAACGGACGAGCAATTAAATCCGGTATGGAAAATACTAAATTACGAAACAGGGAAATATGAATCTGTTCAGAAACACTTCCGAGTATTTGAAGTGTAGAAGTTTTGTGATACAAAGTGTAAACGTAAGAAAAAATAATACATTTGCAGTCAATTTGTTATCGACAGTTGACCGCAAGCACGGTATAATAGACATAGATCTAATAAGAAAACCAAATAATCATTACTGTAAAATGTCAGGTAATGGTAGTCATCATTTATAATTGGAAGGAACAGGTTGGCTTTACCCTAATGGTGGAAAATCCACCATTTTTCCACCCAAACTGTAATTCCTCAGATGAAAACAGGTTTTCTTATCTTTTCTGAAATTGACAGAAAAAGCAGTAAAATCAAGGCTTTGAATGACTTTGATTGACATAGAATGCAAGCTGTTTTCTGTACCAGGATGAACTCCTAAGCGAGGGGTCGGAGGTTCAAATCCTCTTATGGACGGGCTTCAAAGCGTTCGAAATGTTAGCTGGATTAGCTGACAACGAACGCTTTTCTTATTTTCTGATCACGTTCGTGTAATGATTTTCCACAAAAAAGAAGTATTTTTTAGCTAACATTTGGGTTTCGTTCTGGTGTTATCCCTTATTCAGAGATGTAAAAATACTCAGAACTGACCGATGAAAGTGTTATAATACGAATTGAGTGCAGGATGTAAAACAATGTATATGAAGAAGAAAGAGTAATCGTAGATTTTTACTTATAAGAGGAGAATCAGCTATGCAGCAGGAATTTATTACAGTAATTTTTAATCGTACTAAGATTGCTATCCGGTGTGCAGACATTCTTTATGTGATCATGTCAGATGATCATTGTACGATTCATATGTTTGATGGAAGTGTTTATCGTTGTCGAATGACATTGAAAGAATTAAAGAAGCAGTTGGATGAAGGGTTTATGGAGGTAAAACGTGGCTGTATGATTGCAGTGTCTGCAATCAGTGATATTGGAGATAAAATTTTACTGTCTAATGGAGAGGAAATCTGCTATACAAAGCGAAAGAAAAAGGCTCTCAGAGAAGAACTGCAGAAAAAACAGGAGCTTATGATTGCAAAGATCAGTAAAAAAAGCTGCCGCTGACCCCGGAAGAATATGGCAAATATTATAAAATATGTGATGGTCTCCCGTTTGCATTTACGGATATAGAAATGGTATTTAATGAAGAAAAAAAGGCAGTGGACTGGATCTTTCGATATGGGAATGAAGCCTTGGCTACACTGGAAAAGCTGCCGTTGGACAAGATGATCGGAAATTCCTTTTCCAGCCTTTTCTCCAATATGGACGCAAAATGGCTTCATGTTTATGAACGTGCCACCTTGTACGGTGAAACACTTGAAATCATGGACTATAGTCCGGAAATAGATACCAATCTGAAAATTATATGTTTTCCTACATTTCCGGGACACTGTGGATGCATTTTATTTAATGCAGACCAAATGAAATCTATAAGTGAAGAAAATCATCTGGTCAGGTTGGCTGCAGTTGCTTTGAAAAGTAATCCCACTATATAAAGAAATATTATAAAGGAATGTTGTTTTACCGCTTATCGTGTTGATTTACCGCAATAAAAATGTCATTTCGCAACAGCTTGATTGTTTCCCTGATATATTCATGCTATATTTTTATTAAATATAGCTCTTGTGATCAATTAAGATTTACAGCAGAGAATATTCAAAATTCTTGTAGGACAAGGGGGAAATAACATGAAAAGAAAAAAAGTAATTGCTTTGATTACCACTGCATTGACATTTACCATGACTATCTGTGGCAGTTTAACTGCAGCTGCAGCATCAGAATTAACAGCGGAAAGTAAACCGGCCACTCAGTATACGATTGATGCAAACCAGGAAGTTTATGCATTGCTGGATTTCGAGGATACTGCAGAGTTTGAGAATGCTACAAAGGGTGGGATCGCTTCTCCGGATACTCTGGATATTTATGATGAGAACGGAAAGCTTGTATGGAGTCAGACGGCATATGCTTTTCTGGATCAGGATGCTCCGGATACAGCGAATCCCAGTCTTTGGAGAGATACACAGCTGAATCACATTTATGGTCTTTTTGAAGTAACGGATGGAATTTATCAGGTGCGTGGCTATGATATGTCAAATGTCACATTCATAAAAGGCGATACAGGATGGATTGTAGTAGATCCATTGATGAGTGTAGAGTGTGCACAAGCGCTCTTGCCCTGGTGGAAGAGAATCTGGGCACTTTTCCTGTAAAGGCAGTGATCTACAGCCATTCTCATGTTGATCATTTCGGTGGAGTCAAGGGAATTGTTTCGGAAGAAGAGGTACAAGCCGGCAATGTGCAGGTAATTGCACCGGAAGGCTTTGAGAAGCATGCTGTCAGCGAGAATATTTATGCAGGTACTGCTATGGGACGAAGAGCAAGTTATCAGTATGGAACAATGCTTGAGGGTGGTGAAACAGGATCCCTTGCCATTGGTATTGGTATGGGACAGTCCAAGGGTAGAACAAGTTATATTTCTCCTACACTTGAAATCACGCAAACTGGTGAGAAGCATACCATTGACGGAGTGGAAATTGAATTTCAGCTTACTCCGGGCACCGAAGCACCGGCAGAGATGAACTTCTGGATTGGATCCAAAAATGCTTTGTGGATGGCTGAAAACTGTACAGGAACACTCCACAATCTGTATACACTCCGCGGAGCCCAGGTGCGTGACGGAAACGCATGGGCAGAGTACATCATGGAATCTCTGGCTCTCTATGGTGATAAGGCAGATGTGGTATTCCAGTCCCATAACTGGCCACATTTGGGAAATGATACCATTCAGGAATATATGACCAATACAGCAGCTGTATATAAGTTTATTAACGACCAGACATTGCTCTACATTAATGAAGGTTATACGGAAACAGAGATTGCCAATATGATCCAGCTTCCGGAGGAACTGGAGAAAGTCTGGTATACTCGTCAGTATTACGGTACAGTTTCTCATAATTCGAAGGCAGTATATGAGAAATATATGGGCTGGTATGACGGTAATCCTGTCCATCTTGCTGAACTTACACCATCGGATTATGCCCAAAAGCTGGTAGAACATTTCGGTGATACAGATGCTGTTCTTGAAAAAGCAAAAGAAGATTTTGCCAAGGGAGAATATCAGTGGGTGGCTCAGATTACCAATACGCTGGTTTTTGCTGATCCGGAAAATACGGATGCACGTTATCTGTGTGCGGATGCATTGGAGCAATTGGGATATCAGGCAGAATCAGGTCCATGGCGCAGTGCTTACCTTTGTGCTGCACAGGAACTGCGAAATGGTACAAATACCGATGATGCAACGCGAAGTAGCGGTAACGGTGATGTTTTCTTACATATGACACCGGATATGATTCTGGATTATCTGGGAATTTTTGTAGATACGACGAAGATTCCAGATCTGACCTTTACAGCAAATATTATATTGCCGGAAGGTAATTATGTACTCCGCGTAAAAAATGGCGTACTTCTTTACCAGAAGGATGCACAGGATCCGGATGCAGATGTGACATGGAATACCAAACGTGCCGGACTGTTGGCTGTTGTTCAGAAAAACGCTGAGAATGTTGCTGCTTTGATTGAACAGGAGGGTGATGAGACCTGCCTGACACGATTGATGGATGCGGTTACTGTCACGTCAGAGTATAAATATTTTAATATTATTGAACCATAAAGCTTTGGGGCGGAAGCACAATTCAGGACTGTGGTGACTCCTAATGTGGATCCGATCACATTTTTTAACAACCGTAGCAAGAATTCCCTCACCTATAGGTGATGGGATGAATTGCATATTCGAGCATATCTGCTCAAATTCATAAAAAATCGCAAAAACACTTGTTCTGATACAATAAATATATTATAATAAAAAAGAACAATATGCTCTTGAAATTTGGACGGTCGAAATAAGCAATAAGTGAGTGTACATAATGAGTTTAGATAATAATTCTCATTCAGTGTTTTTGTTTGATTCTGGTTATGAAATATAGCAGAAAGATGCTGGACGATAAGATGTCAGAGAGAACAAAAGAAATCTTTGAAATATAGCACCTGTTGAAACAATCCATCAGTATATAGAGAGTCAGGGTGAGAAAGATAAACCGGGCAGTAAAAATAAGGATCTATCCAAATAAAGAACAGATAACCCAGATAGAGAAGACGATCGGCTGCAGTCGTTTTCTCTATAACCGGATGCTTGCGGATAAGATCCGTCATTATCAGGAAGAAAAAAAGATGCTGAAAAATACGCCGGCCGGATATAAAAAAGA
>NZ_JAJDMI010000146.1:0-697 GCF_020593505.1 Blautia sp. DFI.3.45 | reverse complement strand
CTGTTTCTTTTTATTTTACCCTGATTCTTCTTCCCCAGGATACCCAGTCTCCGTAAGCTTTCCTTCCGTTAATTTTGACCCATGGGCGGACTTTCAGAGTATAGGTTCCGGGCTTCACGCCTGTAATCCTTGTATAGGTTGTCCGATTGTTCCGTTTATATACGGTGGTTCCGCCTGTAGATCTCAGCTCCATATCCGCTCTTGCAAATCCTTTTGGTACGCCAACTGTTACAGACACAGCTCCTTTACTTGTTTTTACAGTTTTAATCTTCACCCTCTCTGTGGGAATTCCGTTCTTTACTACTACTTTTACTGGATAACTCCATGCCCCAAACCTTTTCCCAGACACTTTTCCATCATAATAATCCCTGTTGTACGCATGGATTCCCAGATAATACGTCCCGTTTTTTACATTTGTAAAGGTGATGGTCTTTGCATCCTGATTCTTCGCCACCTTCACATAATTCTCAGGTTTGTCACCCCAGCTTTTCTTTGTCAGAACCGCATCGAAACCTTCGCTGTTTGCGCAGTCATAAGCCACTGCCTTAATAGTTGACCCCTGTACTTTCACATCTTTTATCGTTGCTCCTTCCGGATAAGGCGGTGCAATATGAGGACAATTCTGGGAAATTATATAAGATAATTCTATTCCTCCTGTGATGGAAACCTTAAAAATATCAGTAGCTACCTGTTCTTC
>NZ_JAJDMI010000145.1:0-705 GCF_020593505.1 Blautia sp. DFI.3.45 | reverse complement strand
AGGAAAACTTGTCCTTCTTATTAACACTGACAAAAAAGGCAAAAAACAGGCGCATCAAATGAAATTTTATCAAAAATATTTTACAAGCTGCTTTAATCCATGGCGGATACTGTCTCGGACACGGCTTGGGTCTACACCTTCTACTTCGGCAATTTCATTTACCGTCATTCCCAGATAGTATCGGGCATAAATTCGCTTTGCCTGTTTCTCCGGCAGCTTCATCACAGCGGCATAGACCTGCTCCTGAAACTGTTTTTCCTCCAGAACCATCTCCGGTGTCTGCGGCTTCAACAGCACCGCATTTTCAATGCCATTCTCGCAATCCAGAGAATACTGTGCTTTATAACGATACATCTTTCGCTCATACGCAGTCTCCGCACGTTCAGCTGCCCGAATAGTCTCCATTACTTCCTCTGTCACATCTACAAAAAAATCTGTTATATAAACATCAGGATAAAGTTCCCGAAGGTTAATTTTCTTCATTATGTACCTCCATTTCGATTCACGGGTGATTGACGGGTGAATCGAATGGAGGCGGAGACCGACACCGGCAGACAACCGGGTCATCTCCGAAAAAATGGCAACAAAAAACGCCAGATTTCCATGAGGGAAAACTGGCGCGCCAAGAACAGCCATTATTATACTGAATCACATGGAACGATAATGCCGATGCAATGTTATACTTGCCCGGAGGAGGAGCAATGC
>NZ_JAJDMI010000144.1:0-706 GCF_020593505.1 Blautia sp. DFI.3.45 | reverse complement strand
CACCTGAAGTGCTTAACCTTGCCAGTAAGCGTAACTCGCCGGACCGTTCTACAAAAAGTACGCGGTCGCACATATAAAGTGCTTCCACAGCTTGTAGACACAGGGTTTCAGGTTCTCTTTCACTCCCCTCCCGGGGTCCTTTTCACCTTTCCTTCACAGTACTATGCGCTATCGGTCACTAAGTAGTATTTAGCCTTAGGGGGTGGTCCCCCTGATTTCCCACAAGGTTCCACGTGTCTCGTGGTACTCTGGATCCTGCTCAGTCTCATCAGCTTTCACGTACGGGGCTTTCACCCTCTCCGGCCGGCTTTCCCAAAACCGTTCTGTTAGCTTCAAAGAATCTTAAATGCAGTCCGTAACCCCGGAATGCACGCATTCCGGTTTAGGCTCCTCCGCGTTCGCTCGCCGCTACTTACGGAATCGAGTTTTCTTTCTTTTCCTCCGGGTACTTAGATGTTTCAGTTCCCCGGGTTCCCTTCCATACGTTATGGATTGGCGTATGGATACATGAGGTTTGCTCATGTGGGTTTCCCCATTCAGACATCTCCGGATCACGGGATATTTGCTCCTCCCCGAAGCTTATCGCAGCTTATCACGTCTTTCATCGGCTCTTAGTGCCAAGGCATCCGCCCTGTGCCCTTATTGCTTGACCTTTCGCTTCATCACCCTAGCGTAGGTGATGCGGTCGTTTGATTCTCATTGTTTT
>NZ_JAJDMI010000143.1:0-733 GCF_020593505.1 Blautia sp. DFI.3.45 | reverse complement strand
CTGCATTTTTATTTCTCCCTGATAACTCTTTTCTCAGATTCTGTTGTTTTTTCTATTACCCATGGCTATATTTTAGCACATATAGTGCCAGAAGTAAACATGTGTTCTTTCTTTGAGTAAAAAATTTGCCCGTCTAACTCATCACTACTACAATATATTTATGGGTAATCCCCTTACTTCCAGTAAGGATTTATCCATCTCATTACTTAAACTGTTAGAATGTAGGATGCAATGGTATATCGACTTCATCACTTGGACCTCGCGTCCGTACTTTAGACTGATAACCGGCTCCTCATTCACAGTGTTCGTTTTATGCAGGTTGGATCACATTAGGTGCATTCGTGTCACACACAGTAGTTTGAACAGGTAATGAGTAAAACTGGTATTTATCCATTGTAATATTTTTTAAGGAGTGATAAATTTATGAACGCAGTAGGTATCGATGTTTCAAAAGGTAAAAGTATGGTTACAATTCTGAGACCATTTGGGGAGATTGTATCCTCTCCTTTTGAGATCAAGCACACATCCAGTGATATCCATTCACTTATTAAACTTATTCATTCTATCGAAGGTGAATCCCGGGTTGTAATGGAACATACCGGCCGCTACTACGAAGCACTTGCTCACCAGCTTTCAGCAGCAGATCTCTTTGTCAGTGCTGTTAATCCCAAGTTGGTCAAAGATTTTAATAACGATTCTCTTCGCAAAATCAAGTCCGACAAAGCTGATTCTG
>NZ_JAJDMI010000142.1:0-734 GCF_020593505.1 Blautia sp. DFI.3.45 | reverse complement strand
TTTCGGGAAAGACTTCTCTGTTCCCGGATCAGTTGTTTTTCAAGTTTCTTTAATCCTGCCGATTTGTTGATGTTCCTGTATGTCTTTCCATTTGAGACAATGGCAAGATCTTTTAGTCCAAGGTCTATACCGATTCCCTCGTTTGAGTTATTGTCGATATTGACATCAGGGATCTCTACAAGAACAGAAACATAAAATCTGCCAGCCTTAACAGACACTGTACCACTTCTGATCATATATCCATCCTTTGTTGTTGGGATATATCCTTTTTCTTTGATACGGACCCAGCCCAGAGTTGGGATCTTAAGTCTGTGCCTTTCGCATTGACAATCCTTTGGGTTATTTCTGACGAAATACATTTTCACATCAGATTTACCTTTCTTTTTAAATTTAGGAAAATCACTCTGATGTTTAAAAAATCTTGTAAAAGCAGTACATCCATCTTCGATAGACTTTTTTACGGCTTTTGAATACACTTCCCTGATCCATGTTTTGTCAGGATTATCTGGAATGTATTCGTTGTTAAGCCATAGACTAAAGCTCTTACCAGTCATAAACTTTTCACCATTATCATGCAGGGCTTTGTTGTGACCAAGGTAGAAGTTATAGACATATCGGCAAGTGCCTATCGTCCTGCGGATCCTGGCTTTCTGTTCTTCAGTTGGATTGATTTCCGTCTTGAAGCTCTTTAGCAATCTCTTCATCCCTTTCTATTTGTTTTTTATACTTACGAA
>NZ_JAJDMI010000141.1:0-741 GCF_020593505.1 Blautia sp. DFI.3.45 | reverse complement strand
ACCCACCATATTGAAACGTTAACAAATAATCGTAAATAATACACATATACTTACCCTACCACTCTAATCCCACTACCACATGCCATACTCACCTTCACTTGTATTCTGATCGGTCATACGCACACGGATGCTACAGTATATACCACTCTCAAACTTACCCTACTCTCACATTCCACTCCATGGCCCATCTCTCACTGAATCAGTACTAGATGCACTCACATCATTATGCACGGCACTTGCCTCAGCGGTCTATACCCTGTGCCATTTACCCATAACTCCCACGATTATCCACATTTTAATATCTATATCTCATTCGGCGGCCCCAAATATTGTATAACTGCCCTTAATACATACGTTATACCACTTTTACACCATATACTAACCACTCAATTTATACACACTTATGTCAATATAACCAAAAAATTACCACTAAAATCACCTAAACATAAAAATATTCTCTTTTTTCAATAATAATACATAAACACATTGGCTTGAAGTACGAGCACTATCATGCCATCATTAACTTAGCAGTTCCTTAATATTGCAATTTGCTTATACGGATGCCATTTCAAAATATTTCGTACTTACACAGACCATACATTAGAATAATATGCCACCTCACTGTCGTAACACTCTTTATTCACTGAGCTATAATACGGTAGTGGCTCGCACTCATGCGGGGGCTATGATACAATTGTATCCTATTTCCATTCCCATATGCTAACCGCAACATCCTAAAAG
>NZ_JAJDMI010000140.1:0-777 GCF_020593505.1 Blautia sp. DFI.3.45 | reverse complement strand
CAGTTCTTGTTACGGCTTTTACATTTCCTCTATCCCTCAAATCACGACCTTCATTAGCTTCCATAAACATTTCCAGAATATCGGTTTTAATCAGGACTTTGCGACCAACCTTTAATACTGGAAGTTTCTTCCATTCTACAAGCTGTCTTAAGGTGTTTCTGCCGATTCCCGTATAGTCAGCAGCTTCTTCGATGGATAATGCAATTTTTCTTTGCGTCATATAATCACCTCCTTACAAATTGCATTATGCAATTCTTGTGATGTAAGTATATCCTTTTCACATCTTTTTGTCAAGCGTTACGAAATGTTAAAAATAAACTTTATATTGCATATTGCAATTTCAGAAAAACAATGCTATAATTCATACATACCGAAAAAGGAGGCAGTCAGCATGAAAGATAAAGAATTACGCAAGCTGATAGGGAGCAGAGTAAAACAGCGCCGTCTGGAATTGAATCTGACACAGCCTTATGTCGCAGAAAAGATGGGTGTTACCGCTTCTACAATCCTGCGTTATGAGAATGGTTCGATTGACAATACGAAAAAAATGGTGTTGGAAGGTCTTTCGGAAGCACTCCATGTATCTGTGGAATGGCTCAAAGGGGAAAAAGATGAATATGAAACCGATATTACGGATAAGAGAGAATTACAGATTCGTGATGCGATGGGAGATATTCTGGAACAGTTACCACTTGCCCTTACCAAAGAAGAAGATGCTTTTTCAAAAGATTTATTACTGCTGATGTTAAAACAATATGGTCTGTTTTTGGATTCCTT
>NZ_JAJDMI010000139.1:0-834 GCF_020593505.1 Blautia sp. DFI.3.45 | reverse complement strand
GCAGGAAGCTCCCACTTCAAAATCTGTAAGATTTAAGTGGCGAGAGCATGTCACTAAGGCCAATGAGTTGATGGTAAAGAATTCTCCGGCAGCTGCGGATAAGGAAATGCTTGAAAAAATAGCAGCTGTGAATATAGGTCCTGGTATGGAATTTGACACTTCTGTTCTTACCGGTGATGTTGCAGAAAACTGGAAGACAATGCTGACAGAAATTCGGCTAAAGCTTATCAAAGAGGGCCAGAAATTCTCAAAAAAGCTTAGTCAGTGGGACTATTTTGGTGAACCGATCGGAGATTTCAATACAGAATATGCTTATCGTGCACTGGTAGCTCTTGCAGGGCTTGGTGCCAATACAGTTGAAGCTGCGCTGTATCCAAAGATAGAGCAGGATGCGGATGGAAATACTTTTCTTAACTTCCTGTAAAATTAACTCTCGATTCAAAAGAATGGCTTATTTATGCGGTTTATTCAAGATATGTAGTTAATAATATGAGAATTAATTACCTCTCGAGAGTTAACTTATAAAACAGCCACAAATCCATTGAGGTCAGAGTTCCTTATCGTGGAGCGACGACCTCAGTTTTTTTATAACCGTAAATTAACAAGGAAGATATTTGCAGATGGACGGATATTGGATTCAGGTTTAAAAAAGAACTTTTCTCATACAGGTATATGATTTATAATCATAATAAAAGGAAGATACTATAGTAATTCTTGTAAATAATGTATATTGATTCAGCTCATCAGAACATGAAATCCTGTTGAACTGTCTTAAATGCATTTAGGTAATTGCGAAACTCGCGGTGCTCGTTCGTAACCTTGAACCAAAACAAG
>NZ_JAJDMI010000138.1:0-847 GCF_020593505.1 Blautia sp. DFI.3.45 | reverse complement strand
ACCAAAATAAAACAGCTTGGAGACCGGATTTTCGAGAAGATTCTCAGTGAAAAGAATATTGATGCGTTTAATGGAGCCCAGGGGCGTATTCTTTATGTGCTGTGGCAGAAGGATGGTATTTCAATCAGGTCACTCTCGACTAAATGCGGATTAGCGATAACATCTCTTACTACGATGCTGGAAAGAATGGAAAATCAAGGGCTGATAAGCCGTGTTCAGTCTGAAATGGACAAAAGGAAAACGCTCCTGTTTCTGACTGAGAAAGCACATGCCTTAAAGGGCGAGTACGATTCTGTATCTGATGAGATGGGCAGTATTTACTACAAAGGTTTTTCAGAGGAAGAAATTATCCGGTTTGAGGAATGCCTTGACCGCATCAGAAAGAATCTTGAGGAGTGGCAGAAGTCATGAGTATTTGTATCAAAGATCAGATTCAGAACATGAATATCGTCATTGGCTGCACAGTGGGGTGTACATATTGCTATGCCCGCAACAACGTGAAACGCTGGCATATGATTGATGATTTCGCTGACCCTGAATTCTTTCCGGGTAAGCTCAAGATGATGGAAAAGAAACGTCCGCAGAACTTTCTTCTTACCGGCATGAGCGATCTCTCTGGATGGAAGCCGGACTGGAGAGACGAGGTATTTGCAAAGATCCGTGAAAATCCACAGCATCAGTTCCTGTTCCTTACCAAGCGACCTGATTTGCTGGATTTTGATACCGATCTGGAAAACGCATGGTTTGGCGTTACGGTGACGAGGAAAGCAGAACGGTGGCGTATCGACGCCCTTCGGAAAAACGTCAGAGCAAAACATTACCATGTTACCTTTGAGCCGTTATTCGA
>NZ_JAJDMI010000137.1:0-884 GCF_020593505.1 Blautia sp. DFI.3.45 | reverse complement strand
CTAGAGCGTGTCTGAAAAATAAAAATTGCACAAAACGCATGTTTTATTTCCCTTTTTCATGATAAAATAAAGAAAAAGGGGTGTTCACTATGTTGAGACGATATGAGTTGACTGATGAAGAATGGCTTCGCATTGAACCTTTATTACCTCCTGAAAATACTGGAAAACAAGGACGTCCAAGGAAAGACAATCGTATCATTATGAATGGAATTGTATGGCTTGCACGTAGTGGGGCACCTTGGCGCGATCTTCCTGAACGTTATGGTTCATGGAAAACTGTCTATAGCCGATTCCGAAAATGGATCGATGATGGTATCCTTGATAATATTTTCCGTATTTTAAGTCTTGAAGCAGAATTGGAAGAATTATCCATTGATGCTTCTATTATCCAGGCGCACCAGCATAGTGCCGGTGCAAAAAAAGGGGGCCTTCAAATGAAATCGGGCATAGCCGTGGAGGAGCCAGCACCAAAATCCATGCGGCAGTAGATGCCTATGGATATCCAGTTTATTTAATGATCAGTGAGGGACAGCGTAATGATATCAATTATGCAATCCCTTTGCTCGATCAAATTGAAATAAACGGAAGCAATGTGTTAGCTGACCGAGGATACGACAGTAATAAATTACTTGATTATGTGTACGCCCGCGGTGGAGAGCCAACCATTCCATCCCGAAAGGGAGCTAAATTTGAACGTCATTGTGATTGGTGGTTATACAAAGAACGCCATTTAGTAGAAAAGTATTTTCTGAAATTAAAAGCATTCCGACGAATCGCTACACGTTATGACAAATTAGCTGCAACCTACTTGGGATTTATTTGTATCGCCTCAATATTAATTTGGTTAAAATAAACAATTTAAAATGTTTTTCAGACACGCTCTA